>JARROG010000190.1:0-4626 GCA_037384185.1 Anaerolineales bacterium
ACATTGTCCCGGTAGACTACCCGCTGCCGGAACTGGCCATGGGAGAAGGAAAACCCTCGGAAAAAGTTGAACAAATCGCCAAGTATATCGCTGAATTGATACCGGATGAAGCTACCATGCAGATGGGCATTGGCGCTATCCCGGACGCGGTCCTCAAGTATCTTTATGACCGCAAAGATCTGGGGATCCATACCGAACTGTTCTCCGATGGGGTCATAGATCTGGTCGAGGCTGGAGTGATTACCAACGCAAAAAAGACCATCCACCCGGGAAAGATCATCGCCGGTTTTATCCTGGGAACAAAGCGATTGTACGAGTGGGTCCATAACAACCCTTTGATCGAGTTCCTGCGGACGGAGTATGTCAATGATCCGTTTGTGATCTCAAGGAACCACCGGATGGTCGCTGTCAACTCCGCGATTGAGGTTGACCTTACCGGCCAAATCTGTGCTGACAGCATTGGCACCAAGCTTTACAGCGGAGTGGGAGGTCAGTTGGACTTTATCTACGGAGCCTCCCGCTCGGAAGGTGGTGTGCCGATCATCGCTCTTCCCAGCACTGCCAAGGATTTCAGCCGAATCGTTCCCACCCTGAAAGTAGGGGCAGGAGTGATCACCACCCGCAATCACGTCCACTACGTGGTGACCGAATTCGGTACTGCGGCCCTTTATGGGAAAACCATCCGGGAGCGGGCTCAGGCCCTGATTAACATTGCCCATCCCGATTTCAGAGATGAACTCACCAAGCAGGCCAGAGATCTGAACTATATTTAGAATAAGAGAATCAATCAGGGAAATCCCATTATGAAAAACCGGGCCAAGATCATCGCAACGATCGGACCCGCCAGCCAGGATGCGGGAACTATCAAGATGCTGCTCCAAGCGGGCATGGATGTTGCTCGATTGAACTTTTCACACGGAACACACCAGGAACACTCCCGGGTAATCGCCAATCTGCGCCGGGAAGCAGCTGAGATGGATCGGCCGTTGACCATCCTCCAGGATCTGTCCGGACCTAAAATCCGGACCGGCGAAATGAAAGACGGGCCAGTCGAACTCATTGAAGGGAAAGAGATTACGCTGACTACCCAGGAAATACCGGGGACTGCAGATCGTGTTCATGTGAACTTTGCCGACCTCCCCAAGAGTGTTACCCCCGGGGGAAAAATCCTGCTGGATGATGGCAAATTAGAACTCAAAGTTATGGCGATCGAAGGCACTGAAGTGGTCACCGAGATCGTCCAGGGCGGTACTTTGAAAGCCCATAAGGGGGTCAACCTGCCGGGAGCTGATCTGAAAATCGACTCGCTCACAGAAAAGGATTGCCTGGATCTGGAATTTGGATTGAGCCAGGACGTCGATGTTCTGGCATTATCTTTTGTCCGCAGCGCCGGAGATATCCAGCAGCTGCGGGAAGCAATTCAATCCTTCCGTCCGGATCGAATCGACATCCCCATTATCGCAAAACTCGAACACCCGGATGCTATTAAAAACCTGCATGAGATCATTCATGCCGCGGATGGGGTGATGGTTGCCAGGGGAGACCTGGGTATCGAAATGCCCCCGGAAACGGTGCCCATCGAACAGAAACACATCATCGCTTCTGCGAACAAGCACCTCTGTTTTGTGATTACAGCCACCCAGATGCTGGAATCCATGATCTCCAACCCCCGCCCCACCCGGGCAGAGGCTTCAGATGTCGCCAATGCAGTGCTTGACGGCAGTGACGCCCTGATGCTCTCTGGAGAGACAGCGATCGGTAAATTCCCGATCAAAGCAGTCCAGATGATGGCATCCATCATCCACCAAAGTGAAGAACACAGCGATCAGTGGGGGCGCAATATCCTGGATACCACTCTGGATATGAGCCATGACGATGCAATCGCTATTACCCGCGCTGCCCGGGAGCTGGCTCAGGATCGGGCGGTCTCAGCGGTGGCGGTCTTCACGCGTTCCGGTCGAACAGCCAGGCTGATGTCCAAAGCCAGACCTAACGTGCCAATTCTCGCGTTCACTCCCGTAAAGAGGACCTACCAGTACTTATCCATGCTGTGGGGAACCACACCTTACCTGATTCCTCACGCAGGAACGATCGAAGAAATGATCTCCCATGTTGACCGGGCTGTCATTGAAGGAACTCCGGTCGAGGCGGGTCAGGAAATAGTCCTGATCGCCGGTTTCCCGATCCACAAGATGGTACCGCCCAATTTGGCGCTAATTCACACCGTCGCTTCCCGCTGATAACTGTTTGTAAAATCTGCGCCAGGACCACCCCGAACCCCGCCAGCAGCGGGTCCTACAACATCCGGTGGTTTTGATGAACGATCAGCCTTATATCTACGGAAACAGCTCTACCCGGGATTATCCTTTACAGGATCACCTGCCGGAATATCGGTCTGGGATCGCTGAAAACTGGTTGAAAGAGACCATCCCAACAGGCAGCTGGATTCTGTCCCCGTTTGGCAGTTCTCCCCAGACCTCATTGGAAGCAGCCCGAGCTGGCTACCGGGTACTGCTCCCAGTCCATAATCCCGTCCTACGGTTTGTGATCGAGAATCTAGCTAATCCTCCAACCCGGGACGAATTAAACAGTGCTCTGGCTTCTCTGGCCTCGAGCTACAAAGGAACTGAGCGTCTCAAGCCGTTCATTCTTTCCCTATACGAAACAGATTGCCCTCAATGTGGAGCCAAAACATCTGCCCTCTCATTTTCCTGGGCTAAAAATACCCGGGAACTGCTTACAAAAACCTGCCGCTGTCAGACATGTGGAGAAGAAACCCAAACTATGGCAACGCCAGAGGATACAGCCAAAGCCCGGGAATTCAGCGACCGCAGCCTTATCCATGCCCGGGCACTTACCCGGGTCAGCTCACCCACAGATCCCATTCGCGTCCACGTCGAAAATGCTCTCGGGTCCTATCCTCCCCGGTCAGTCTATGCCTTATTCTCCGTACTCAATAAATTAACCGGTTCCGAGCTGCCGGCTGACGACTTGATCCACCTGGAAATCCTACTGCTGCACGCTTTTCAACGCTGCAGCCATCCTTTAGCAGGAACGAACGTTCAGTCTTCTTCAAGTGAGGAAAAGACTGATGAACCACTCCAGGAGCTAAATGTCTGGTATGCACTTGAAGACGCCCTGGATGTTTGGACCCTCCAAACTGAGCCGATCCCGACCACTCTCTGGCCAGCTGCTCCCCCCGAAAAGGGGGGCATTTGCATATTTCCCGGGCGGGTAAAAGATCTGATAACCCAGCTGGATAGCATTCCCGTTCAGGCGATCTTGACAGTATTTCCCAGACCAACTCCCTCGTTCTGGGGTCTTTCAGCGCTGTGGACTGGCTGGTTATGGGGACAGGAGGCTGCAGCTCCTCTGCGGGGCGTGCTCAGTGTCGGAAATTATGATTGGAATTGGATCACCAAAGCTGTAGAAAACACCCTGGCAGAACTGGGTAAAGTAATTCCAGGCGGCGTGCCAGTTTTGGGTTTGGTCCCAGAGGCAGATACCAGTTCCCTGATCTCAGCTTCCAGCGCAAGTTTGACCGCCGGCCTGAAGCTAAATAATATCGCCCTGGATCCTGACCAGCGCCTGGTCCAGACTCAATGGGTCTTCCCCTCCGAGAGACTTTCAGCAGCCAAACCCGAATCAAGCAGAGAGCTGATCCGCAAGGCCGGTTTTGACCTGCTCAAGAAAGCAGGAGAACCTCTCCACAACTTACTGATCCACGCTGCTGGCATTTGCAGTCTGGCCCAAGCCGGCTATCCGGACAAAGTTGAAATTGCCGCGGCAGAAGATTATTTACCTCAACTGCTGCGGGATTTTGAAGAAAATATCGCCTACCGCCAGGGATTTCTACATTATCCTGAAGCTGAAAGCTGGTGGCATCTTGAGCTTGAGCTAGATCCCCTGCCCCTTTCAGATCGGGTTGAAATCTCCCTGGTCAGGCTGCTGATAAAAGGGGGAGACAGCCTATCTGAAAAACAGCTCTTAAAAACACTTGCCGGAGAGTATCCAGCCCTATCTACACCCCGCTCCAGATTAATCCAGGCCTGCTTGGATTCTTATGCAGAGCACAGCAGCGGTGAGGAAATTACCTGGGTTTTAAAACCTAATGACCAACCTGCCAGCAGGATCCAGGATTTGGAGGAGATGGGCACTATTCTCCGGGAAATCGGGACAAAGCTGGGTTATGCAACCCGCGAAGCACCAGGTCCGGAAAACACACTTCATTTGATCTGGCAGGAAGGTAATGCGGTCAGAGAGACTTTTTTCGTTTCTGTCTCAGGATTGCTCAACAAGATCGTCACAACAAAGGATGGCAGCCAAGGAAAGCAGTGGATGATCCTGCCTGGCAGCCGGGCACCCCTGGTTGACTACAAGATGAACCAAAATCCTCTGCTGGCAGAGATGATCAGGGCAAACTGGCAGCTGGTAAAATTCCGGCATCTACGCAGACTGTCAGAACAGGGTGATTTAACGCGGGAAAATTTCAAGGAACGATTCAACCTCGACCCTTTCATCAGACTCGCTCCAGCTGCTGCTGATCTGACGGACTTCAGCTTCAGCCCCTCAGATCATCACGGGGTGGGTGTTGCTGAGGGAGTTGGAGTGTCAGATGCGGTCGGG
>JARROG010000191.1:0-4083 GCA_037384185.1 Anaerolineales bacterium
GTCATGAGATCCCACCGCGAAGATCGTCCCTTCCAGGACTTCCCGGGGTTGGTAAAGCTGGACAGTCACTGGATCTCCTGCCTGCAGCCCCTGCTCCCCGCGAGGAATGATTACCAGGCCGTCCGCCCGCACCAACGAGGTTATCACACCGGACCCCCGGGAAAGAGGTGCTGCCAGTGCTTGATCGCCTAGAAACCCTACCGCAACCCGCAGATATTCATCGTCACCAGCCCGTGAATTGACTTTACGGGTAATTCTGGCCGACAGCTGTTCCGGAGCGGAAAGGGCCTTGCCAAGCCATTTCTCAAGAAGCGGTTTGACAAAGATCTCCCCGGTCAACGCAGCTGAGACCGGGAAACCAGGCACCCCCACTATGGGGATGGATCTTTCTTCGAGGTCGATCATGCCCAGGATGACCGGATGGCCGGGCCGGACAGCAACCCCATGAACCAGCAACCGTCCCAGATCTTCCACAACCCGGGCCGAATAATCCTCGGAACCTGCCGAGGAACCAGCGATCAGCAGAACCAGGTCATGTTCCCGGGCGGCACTCAAGACCTGAGCCCTGATGCGTTGGAAATCATCTGGCGTGTTCTCCATTCGCTGTGGTTCTCCCCCCCACTCTCGAACCTGGGCAGCCAAAACAATAGCATTATATTCGATGATATCGCCTGGATGGAGTGGGTCTCCTGGGTAGACCAGTTCTGTTCCAGTAGGAATGCTGGCAACCCTGGGCTTGCGGGCCACCTGCAGGGATTCATACCCACAGCCGGCCGCAGCCCCCAGGTCAACAGGACGAATTTCTTTTCCACTGGGCAGGACCAGCTGAGTAGCTACCATATCCTCCCCCATTTCCCTGACGTTGGTCCAGGGAGAGATGGCGGCCCGGATGCGCAGGTGATCGGGTTTCCTGGGGTCAGCTGCGACCTCACCCAGCTCATCGAGTGGTTCAACATTCTCGATCGGGATCACTGCATCCGCCCAATCAGGCAGCGGATCCCCGGTGTCCAGATAAACAGCATCCTCACCGTAATCCAGCCTGAGAGGGGCTGTTTCCAGAGCACCATGAGTGGACTGGGACCGAACAGCGAATCCATCCATGGCTGATCCGTGATAATGGGGTGAACTGATCCGGGCCCAAACGGTTTCCGCCAGCACTCGATCCAGCAGCAGATCGCTCACTTTCAGACGCTCTTTTCCCAGGATTCCCCCCATTCCTGCTTCCTGGACCGCGTCTTCCAACCGCGTTTGAGCCTCCTCAAGAGGGATGTCTTCCAAGTAAATTCTATTTGTCATGCTTTTATCTTACCTCAATGAAGGGTGCGGGCATAGTAACTGAGATCATCAGCCTCTTGGTCTTCCCCCTGTTCACGAGCTTGCTCAGCAGCCGCAGAGTAATAACTATGGGCCTGATCCACCACACCTGCTTGTTCAAAATGATGAGCCACACAAATGCTTCTCTCCGGCCCAACCCGTTCAGCCAGCCAATAAGCAACTGCCCGGTGGCACTCAACCTTTAACTCATCTGGAAGGCGATTATAGGCTACCTGCTGAAGCAAACTGTGTTTGAAGATATATTCTCTCTCTCCCGAAAAAGCGCTGCCTACTCTCAGGAAAGCCAACTCTTTCTCCATCATCTCGTCGAGTGCTTTTTGGACTTTCCCAACCAGATTCAAGCTGGACACATCCAACACTTCGGTCACTCCTGGAGCACCTCGAAAAGCCGCCAGCACAGAACCTTTCCAGAAGACACGACCAGAAACAGCTGCAAAATACGCGGTGGCCCTCCCTTCCAGAGACAGAGAATCTAAGCGCATTTGCAAGAGGGCTTCCAGCGTATCAGGCAGATTCTTTACTCTGCGGGGATCCACTGATCCCTCCACCACCACGTTCTTGACCATTTCTTCCAGGAAATAGGGATTACCCCTGGACTTCTTTGCCAGGAGGCTGAGCAGCGTCTTCGATTCCTTATTAATCACCGGATAGGCCAACCGGACCATCTCAGGATTGATTGCCAGCGGATCCAGACGAATGATCTCTGCATCCTGGAACTTGGTATTTGAGCTTTCAAGAAAATCCGGTCTGGCACTTGCCAGGATCAAGAGCGGCATTTCACGCTCAGTGGATCGCCAAATGTGCTCTAACAGTGCCAGACTACCGCTGTCTGCCCAATGCAAATCATCCAGGATCAGCACCACCGTACCCAGCTGGGAAGCCCGAAAGAATAATTCCTCCAGCATCAGGTAGGTGCGCCGAATCCTTTCCTGAGCATTGTCTGTATATGGAGCGAGGAAGGGGCTCTTTTTCCAGCTGATTCCTATCAATCGTCCCAGAAAATGAGCGACTTCCACTGAGGTGATCTCCCCCAGGGCTCTGCCCCAGAAAGCCCGCACGCCCTCAATAGCTTTCTTCTGGGCAACATCGGGGGGATCATCTTCATTAAGAGTGAAACGATTTGCCCATAGCTCTTTCCAGAGATAATAGGGAATCTGGGAGGTCTGCTCCAGGGCTCGACTGGACATCACAGTCAAGAGGGGGTTCTGAGTTTCCAGCATTCCGGCAAATTCGAACAGCAAGCGGGATTTGCCAATGCCTGAATCTCCTAACACCAGGGCCATCTGAGGTTGATTGTTTGTCAGCGCTTTGTCGAACAGCGCCTTCAGCCGCTCCATTTCCTGGTCCCTTCCCACCAGGTTGGTCTCCAGACCCCCTTTGCTGCGATAGCGAAGTTTGGTAGGCTGGGGAAGCTCATCCAGGATTTCGAAGATATTCATCAAGGCCCTGGTGCCCTTTAATTGAATCGGGGTCAGCCTTTTCACCTGGAAAGCACCCCGGATCGATTGATAGGTCCCTTCACTGATGATGACCACACCCGGTTCGGCTGACTCTTCCAACAGTTTGGCAACGGAGACAGTATCTCCCAGGACAGTGTAATCCCCGCGTACTCCAAATTTACCTGCCAGGACCAAACCGGAATGAATCCCAATCTTCAGGCGCAGGGCTTGGGCGCCGGGATGCTCGACCTTTTCCTTGAAACGGGCCAGGCAATCCACCAGTTCGAGGCTGGCAGATACAGCACGTTCAGCGTCATCCTCCTGAGATTCTGGCACACCCCAGGCCAATACCAGGGAGTCTCCCAGCTGGTCCGTGGGCAGTCCCCCATATTCAGTGATCACCTGATTGAAATCCGACCACAGCAATCCCGCTATGTCGTCCACATCTTCGGGCTCTAATTGATCGATCATGGTGGAATACCCTAGAATCTCCACAAAGAGGATTGTGGCCAGGAGGCGTTCACGTTCAGATGGGGTAGTTTGATCAACAGCCATTCCTGCTCCAGAGTTCAGCGTTCCATGAATCATGGGTATTCTACCAAGTTTTGCTTCCCCGGGCTGAATTAAATAAAAATTCACATCGCGATCCGCTGATCATCCAATCCAGTACTGGGACAGAGCCAGACTGGCAAGATTACAGGGTCCAAACCTGAAAACCAGGCTGAACTCCAGCCGGTAATCACCACTGTCCCAGTTCAAGATTATAATGATGGTGGTAACGATCACGCCGCAATCTGCAAACCGCTCCGCGAAGGATATAAAAATGACGCTCTGGAATTTGGGACCCCGCCACCGCAGCCGACTTGCAGTTTTCGGACTGCTGATTAGCTTGATTATTGTTGGGTGTCGAGGGAAAAACCAGGAACCGTATCAGCAGCCTACCGCAACACCGGCTTGTTCGATCGTCGATTATTCTCTGGCCATTAAGCCGCTGCTTGAAGAATTTCAGGAATCGTTCTATAAAGTCACTCGAGCCAATCTGAACACAGAACAAATCGTCTACGAGCGGGACGTGTCCCTGCGTTTAAAGGAAGACCTCAGCCAAGCGGCCTGCAGTGCTGCCTTCCCTGAGCTCACCAGGCATCTGAACGCAGTTTTCCAGTCCTACGAGCAAGCCCTGGACAGCATCCTAAATCAAAATCTGGACCAGGCAAAAAACTTCCTGGAAAGCACGCAGCAGAGCCTGGCCGATTTCGAAGAAGCCTACCGGATCCGAGTGGAAGCCACCGGTGACTAGCCCTAGCCACGC
>JARROG010000192.1:0-5481 GCA_037384185.1 Anaerolineales bacterium
CAGCGTGGCGAACGCCTCGGGCAGATCCCAGCCCTGAAGTGGGGCCGCCTGATCCAGGGCTCCGACCTTCTGCTCGAGGAGCGGCAGAAACGAAATATCCTGGGAAGTCCAGAGAAAATTGCTCAGACACAGATAAAATTAGGTAAAAAAGAGAATGGATCTTACCATGAAAAACAACACAGCCATCACTGGAAAATTGATCTACGAAGCCGAGATCCAGTTCACAGGAGAAATTGACTTCGGAATCACCATGAACGAAATCATATCAGGGCAGAAAGCCATCCCCCCTGCTGGCGCCCGTTTCGATCAAAGCTTTCAGGGCACCCTGACCGGGCCGGAGATCATTGGTTCTGTGGAGGGGGTGGACTACCTGACCGTACGTCCGGACTGGAGCTTCCGGCTGCATCTGCACGGCCAGATCACCACCCGGGACGGAGCCCGGATCGCGATCGCCTCCCAGGGAGTCTCCCTCCAGTCCGAAGGCAGCCCGGAAGCCCAGCTGCGCTCCGCGGTGAGCCTGACCACTGCCAACGAGGACTACCAATGGCTCAACCAACTCCAGCTCTGGGCTTTGGGGATTATGAATCCCCAACAAAGGACCGCTGTGATCAGAGCTTTCGCTGCCTGATAGACAAATCCAAAGTGTCTCGATCTATGTTGGAAAGAATCAACCAAACAAAAAAAGGAAATCTAAATGTCTGGAATCATTCTGGATGGAAAAAGCCTATCAAAAAAGCTTGAAAACAGCCTGGCCATCCGCGTCCGGCAACTCATCAAGATAACCGGTGGAAGGATACCCATTTTAGCGACGATCCTGGTGGGGGATGACCCGGCTTCTGCGACCTATGTCAGGATGAAAGGAAATGCCTGCCGCCGGGTAGGGATGGAATCCCTCAAAATAGCGCTGCCGCAAACCACCACAACCGGGGAACTCCTGGAGAAAATCGACCAGCTGAACGCCAACCCTGATGTGCACGGGATACTCCTGCAGCATCCCGTTCCCTCCCAGATTGATGAACGGATATGCTTTGACCAGATCAGCATCGCCAAGGACGTGGATGGTGTGACCGCCCTGGGATTCGGAAAGATGGCCCTGGGAGAGACAGCCTATGGTTCTGCCACTCCAGCCGGCATTATGCGGCTGCTTGAGCATTACCAAATCCCCATCCAGGGCAAACAGGCAGTGGTTGTGGGCCGCAGTCCGATCCTCGGAAAACCAATCGCCAAGATGCTGTTGAATGCCAATGCCCCTGTCACCATCTGTCATTCTAGGACCCAGAATTTGCCTGAAATTGTCCGCGGCGCGGAAATTGTCGTGGCTGCTGTTGGTAAGCCCGAATTCATCAAGGGAGAATGGATTCAGCCCGGATCCATTGTGATCGATGCCGGGTATCATCCGGGGGGGATTGGAGATGTCGAACTTTCGGCGGTGATCGACAAATGTGCCGCTTACACTCCCGTTCCGGGGGGTGTGGGTCCGATGACGATCGCAACCCTGATGGCCCAAACCGTCGAGGCTGCAGAAAAAGCAAAAATTGAATTGCGTTTGGGCTGGTTGGGGGATCATCGAGAATTTCCATGAAGGCTGGTACTACCCCACCCTGGGAATGAACCTGGGGCTGATGCTGACTCAGTATCTGAGTCCCATGCTGATCTTCATAGGGCTGACCCTGCTGGGGATCCGTAAACCCCGGATCGCCGCTCTCTTCCACGTGCTGATCGCTGGGCTGGCAACCTGGTTCTTCAGAACAGGATCCATTGCAGCGACCTCCCTGATCATCACTCCCCTGCTAGGTTTGGGAGTACTGTATTGGTTTGGCAAGGTAAAGCAGACAACACTAGCCACCTGGGTGGCGGTTGGACTCCCAATCGCCACCCTGGTCCTCCTGGGAATCTCCCCTGCGGTCCGGGTCGCTCAGCGGCTCGATGATGGCAGCCTGGAGGCGCAGCTGATCGTAGGGAACGGCACCGCCCTGATCTGGGCCCCGGACGGCCCAGGCTGGCCGGACACAGGTTCAGATTGGCACCAGGCTGTGGAATCCTGCCGCCAGTTATCCGAAGATGGTCAAACGCTGACCGGGAAAGACCAGGACATCTGGCGGCTGCCCAGCGTGGAGGAAGCGGTCCGTTCCCTGACCCGGGCGGGCAAGAACAGCGGCGGGGTCTGGGATCCCGACCCAGCCGAGGCCAGCTACCAGGTGCGGCCGGACAAAGAATCTCCCCTCTGGAAGGTCCACAGCCCGGTGATCTACTGGTGGACAGCCAGCGAGGTGGATCAGGACCGGGCTTATATCATCGTCTACGACGGAAAGGTCTGGCCCCGCTCCAAGGACTTTGGCCCTGATTATCTGGGATTCCGGTGTGTGAAAAGGCCCTGATATCCTTTTCTGCTGCAAACGAGCAAGAAAGATTTAATATACAGGAGATAGAACATGAGTACCAAACGCTCAGAGAAAAAGCCCGCTCACTCCTCCGCCGCTGCCCGTAACTCACAGCGGAGAACCGCCTTGATTGCGGGGCTATCCCTGCTGCTGATGACTGCCGCTATCATGGTGGCCGAGGTATTGGGCCTGGGGGGGATTATCGTTGAGGGAGATGTCTCAGCTACTGTCGCCAACATACTCAGCCACCAGGGCCGCTTCCGGATGGGATTGGGCGGATTCTTGATGGTGGTTATCCTCGATCTGGTAGTCGCCTGGGCTTTCTATGTATTCTTAAAACCAGCCAGAGATGACCTTTCAACCCTGGCGGCCTGGGCCAGGGTAGTCTATACCGTCATTCTCGGGATCTCGATCACCTATCTCAACAGCGCATACCAGATCTTGACCGATTCTACGGTCTCCGGGTTATTTGACACTGCGGGGCTTCAGGGACAGGTAGCCCTGCTATTGAAGGCCTTCCGGGATACCTGGGATATGGGCTATATCTTTTTCGGTCTGCATTTGGCATTGCTGGGAATTGCCGCTTATCGATCGGGATTCATTCCCAAAGCGCTGGGTGCCATCCTGGGCCTGGCAGGTCTGAGCTACTTGATCGATTACAGCAGCCTGATCCTGCTTCCCGAACTGAATCTGAGAGTCTCGTTTATCTTCGGCTGGGGCGAATTGGTTTTTATGATCTGGCTGCTGATCTGGGGTGGAAAACGAAAGATACCAGCCCTGCCCGAAAATAAATCACCGCAAGCTCCCGGTGAGGCAGCATGAAAGCGATCATCTGGACAGAATACGGGGGTCCTGAAGGACTTAAACTCCAGGAAGTGGAGAAACCCAAACCGCGCCAGAATGAGATCTTGATCCGGATCCATGCCGCGTCGGTCACCGCCGGCGATTGTGAGATCCGCCGCCTTGAGCTACCCTTGATGTTATCATTTCCAATCAGGCTGTATGCCGGGCTGCGCCGTCCCCAGCGGATCCGGATCCTGGGCCAGGAACTGGCCGGGGTGGTTGAAGAAGTGGGTCCGGATGTCAGTTCATATACCCCTGGAGACCGGGTTTTTGGCACCACGGGTTTTAGTTTCGGCGCCTACGCTGAACACATCTGCCTGCCTGCCAACCCCGGGGATGCGGAAGGAGTTTTAGCGATCATGCCGGACAAGACCTCATTTGAAGAGGCGGCAGTCCTCCCTACTGCCGCGCTGGAAGCCCTTCACTATCTCCGGAAAGGGAATATCGCTCCCGGGATGAAGGTCTTGATCATCGGCGGAGGAGGCAGCATCGGTACCTGCGCCATCCAGCTGGCGAAGCATTTCCAAGCCGATGTGACCGCTGTGGACGCCCCGGGCAAATTGGACCTCATGCGATCCCTCGGCGCGGACCGGGTCATCGACTATACGAAAGAAGCACTTCCGCCAGAACGGAACTCTTACCATATCATCATCGACGTAGTTGGCCGGAAAAATATCCCCCAGCGCCTGGCATTACTCAAACCCGGTGGAACCTATTTCCTGGCTTTTGCCCGGTTGAGAGATATCCTGCTCGGTTTATGGACCTCGCTGGTCAGTGACAAGAAACTATCCCTCGATACCGCTCCCCAAATCCGGAAGAATTTAGAGTACCTGGCTGAATTGATCGATCAGGGCAGCCTGACCCCCGTCATTGACCGGACCTTCCCCCTGGAACAGGTCAGCGAAGCCCATCGCTACGCCGAGAGCGGAAAGAAAGCTGGTAATCTGGCGGTACGGGTCATCCCATGAAATGGAAAACTTTGTTCTCGGTCAAAGCCTTGATCTGGATCGGATCGGCGGTTGTGATCCTGGGGGGTGTTTTCTTCCTGGCTGGCAAAAAAGTATCTGCTCCCGGTCAGGAGTTTGATCTGGCAAGGGAGGGCGTTCTCTACAGTCAACCGGGACCGTATCCGGTCGGATTTAAAGAGGTCCAGATTAAGCAGGGGCCGTCCCTCAGCTTAAAGGTCTGGTATCCAGCGGATTGCATTTCCGGCTGCCAGGCGCCAGTTACCTACGCTTATCAAGTAAAATTCGACCAGCCCCTGGGGACCACCTCGTTAGCCAGCTATCAGGGATCTTCTTTTGGGGATCCAGCCGGTGATACATCCCGGGGACCCTACCCGCTGGTGATTCTATCCCCGGGTTTCGGGATCGGATCCACCAGCTATGCCTGGCTGGCGGAACACCTGGCATCCTATGGGTTCGTGGTCATTTCTCCGGATCACCGCGAGACCCTCGATCCCCAGGATCAGCTCTGGAGGTCGGCCATCACCCGACCTCAGGAGCTCCAATCTGTGATAGCCTTCCTGGACCGGGAGACCTCACCCGGCGGCATTTTTGAGGGATTGATCGATACCGAACAAACAGCCGTGATCGGCCATTCTTACGGCGGATATACTGCCCTGGCGGCCGGCGGGGCCCGGATTGACACGGACAGCTTTGGGGACACCTGCCAGAGCGTTACCAACACAGATTTGCCGGGAGCCTGGCTGTGCCAGCAGCTTACACCCCACATCCAGGAAATGTCGGATCTGGCCGGCCTGAATGGGGAATTGATGGGGTCGATGCCCTGGTTCCCATCGCCAGCGACGCGCTTTTCTTCGGTCAACCCGGGCTATCTCAGATTACCATCCCCGTCCTGGCTATCGGAGGAACGGCCGATCAGGATGCGCCCTTCAAGTGGGGAACAGGACCGAGCTATGAGTTTTCTTCCGGAGCCCGGAAAGCCCAGCTATCCCTATTGGCTGGGGAGCACATGATCTTCACCGGCCCCTGCGAATCCATTCGCTGGTACCTGCGGCCTCTGGCGGGAGAATTCTGCTCCGATCCCGGATGGGAGAGGTCCTACGCCCACCAGATCACCCGCCACTTCACAACCGCCTTCCTGCTGGTAGAGCTTAGAGATGATCAGGATGCCGCCCGCTGCCTGTCTCCCGAAATTGTGAACTTCCCGCAAATTGAGTTCAATTCCCAGGGATACTAAATCCTTTACTCCCCCTCAGCTTAGCTCTTTGATTGATTAATCACCCCCTAGATAC
>JARROG010000193.1:0-8094 GCA_037384185.1 Anaerolineales bacterium
GGGAAGGCCGGAGGGACCCGATAGAAGGAGCTAACGTGCAGTTCAGCAGAGGATTTGATTACGCGGTAAGAAGCTTAGTTTTTCTTGCCGGCAGGCCCGACGGTAAAAGCTCGGACCTCGATTCCATCGCCAGAACGCAGAAGCTTCCCCGATCCTATCTTGCTAAGGTTATGAGAAGTCTCGTAAGAGGAGGTATAGTCACCTCAAACTATGGACGTGGTGGTGGCTACATACTCAGACGTCCTCCTCAAGAAATAAACCTGCTTGATATCTATGAAGTCATGGAAGGAAAAATGTTCTTCGTGGAGTGCATGAAAGATAAGAAGGGATGCGATCTCTACGGCGGATGTGTTCAATTCAGAGAGTTGGATAAGGTAAGAAAGAAAGTTGAGGATGCTTTCAGAGAAACAACTCTGGCAAGCCTTACAAAAAGCAATAATTCTATTGAGGGGAATCCCGCATGAAAGAACTTGCTCTGGATGTGCGTGATCTGCACGCGTCCATCGATGACAAACAGATTCTGAAGGGTGTCAGCCTGGCTGTACCAAAGGGTGAAATCCATGTGATTATGGGTCCGAACGGAAGTGGCAAGAGTACCCTTTCAAATACACTAATGGGACATCCTAAATACCATGTAAACGGAGGCCAGGCTCTTCTTTTCGGTGAGAATCTCTTGGAAATGAAGGTGGACGAACGTGCCCGTAAGGGTCTGTTTCTTGCCTATCAGTATCCGGTAGAAGTTCCGGGAGTAGCTTTCTCGAGATTTCTGTGGAGTGCTCACAAGTCAAAATCCGGTGAAAAGGAAGATGGAAAGAGCAATCCCAAAAAGGTTCTTAACTGTAGAAAAAGGATGAACGCCTCCCTTGAAAGCCTCAAAATGTCAACGGAATTTGGAAAACGCCATCTTAACGTTGGAGCTTCCGGCGGTGAGAAGAAGAGGCTGGAAGTATGCCAGATGCAGATGCTGGAACCCAAAAGCATGCAGGAAAATTAACAGCATTCTGTTCACCAAGTGGAAAAACCCTGGCCGAGGATCCCGGTCAGGGTTTTTTCGCTGACAGAGTGCGGCCATTTCAGGTTGGCGGAAGCGGTATAATCTTAATGTCAACCGTACGTGGCTTAAGTCCCCCATCTCGAGAAAGGAAACTTCCCTATGTTCCCCTCCCGCTCAAAAACCATGGCCGCTGCCCTGCTAGGAAGCATCCTGCTGATTACCATGATCAGCTTAAGCTGTAATCTGCCCACTGCGCTCAGGGAGACCTTCGGTATTGCTGGGACCTCCACTCCTACTCCTGAACCAACCAACACTCCCCAACCCCTGCCGCCGACGATAGTCGAGACCGATCCGCCTCGCGGCAGCACCATTTCCCTTGAGGGTCCAATCACGATCTACTTTAACCAGGCAATGGACCAGGGCTCTGTCGAAGGTGCGCTTTCCGGAAACCCGGAAACCCAGGGATCCCTGGAATGGCTCGATGCCGCAACCCTCCGCTATCATCCTGGAGAATCGTTCCCAACCGGAGTGCCAGTGCAGCTGCTGCTTTCCAGCGGAGCCCGCGCGGCCAATGGATTGAGCCTGACTGAAGAGATCCGGATGCAGTTCTATACGCCGGATGATTTGCAGCTGGTCACCGTGTTGCCATCACCGGAGAGTATTGAAGTAGATCCTTTATCAGCGATCGTGGTCGCGTTTAATCAGCCGGTTGTCAGCCTTGGGACGGACCCGGCAGATGCCCCGCCTGCTTTCAGTATCAGCCCCCTGCCTGCTGGAAGAGGGGAGTGGATCAATACCAGCACGTACCAATTCTCCCCTGCGCCCGGCCTGGCTGGAGGCTTGACATACCGGGTTGAGCTCAATCCGGATCTGGTCAGTACCTGGGGTGCCAGCTTTGATTCGGGATTAGACCGCAGCTGGTCATTTTCCACTGCATATCCTGAGCTGATAAATTGGGAACCTTACGACAGGGATAATGGGGTCCCGCTTGATGCAGCTATCCGCTTCCAGTTCAGTCAATCCATGGATCCGGTCAGCGTCGAAGAAAATTTTTCACTGATCAACGGTGAAGGAGGGAACGTTCCGGGAAAAATGACCTGGTCAGATGATGATAAAGAGGCTGAATTTCAACCGGACTCCCTGCTCAGCAGAGCTGCCAGCTATGCTGCGGTGCTTCCGGGTGAGGCCTCCTCAGCTGGTGGCACTGCCCTTGGAGTGGACACCCGATTCAGCTTTGAGACCACCGGAGAATTCCAGTTCCTGGGCACACCCAGCGGGCAAAGCTACACAACCTCGATTTATGAGGGAGCCACCCTGTATTTCAATAATCCTATCGATCTGGAGACAGTGGAAGAGAATATCAGCTTCATACCCGAGATTGGTGATTTCTGGCCTTCCACGGGAGGCAGCGGCAACGTACTGAATCTGTACGGGTCCTATGAACCTCTGACAAACTATACGCTGGTGATGAAAGAATCCCTGGCGGACAGCTGGGGCAGCCAGCTGGGTACAAACCGGTCCATTCAGTTCACCACCCAGGCTTTATCACCGAACTTGACTGTTACTCAGGGAAATAACATCCTGTACCTGACCGGCACCGAAAATGCTGTTCCCGTCCAGGGAACGAATCTCTACCAACTTTCTATCAATCAGGGACGCATCCCCCAGGAAGACTTCCCGCTTTTCTTCGGTTCAGGACTCTATCAAACGCTGGATGATTACTATCCGTCTGATGTCCAGTACTGGACCCAGGTCGTCAATGTGCCAGGTGACGATACCTACACAATCAACCTGCCGGTAAATCCTCAGGGGACTGCCCTTGCTCCGGGATTGTACCGCTATCAGATCTATTCCCAGGAGCTTCCCTACAATCCTTCTCCTTATCTGCTGGCTGTCAGCGACATCCACCTGACCATGAAAACCAGCCCGGAGAATCTGCTGATCTGGGCCCTGGACTTAAGATCAGGGGAACCGGTTCCGGAAGCGGAGATTTCGGTCTATGATCAGAACGGCGAGGCGCTGTTCAGCGGCACCACGGATCAGGATGGAATCTTTCAGGCAGATTTCCCGGCCCCGGTTGATCTGTACGATCATGTCTTTTACGTCATTTCAGGTGAACCCGGCGCAGAAGATTTCGGGATCACAGCCAGCAACTGGGCATTTAGTACAGAGCCGTATAATTTTGGACTGCGGACGGAATACGGTGCTCCCGAACCCACAGCTTATATCTACACCGACCGGCCGATCTACCGCCCCGGTCAAACAGTAAACTACCGCCTGGTCTTGCGGGATCCGCTGCAGGGCGGCTATGCTTTACCTCAGGAAGACTCGATCAGCCTTTCGATTTTCCAGGCCGGTCAAGAGGAGCAGCAGGTCGTTCTGACACTTTCCGAATACGGGACCGCCTCCGGATTTTTGGAACTGTCCTCTTACGCCCAACCTGGTTACTACCGCCTCGAAACGGACTACGGAATGACCCTCTTCCAGGTGGCGGAATACCGTAAACCAGAGATCGACCTCTCAGTCTCCCTGGCTCAGGAAGAAGGCTTGCTGGGAGAGGATTGGCAGGGCAGCGTTGAGGCTCGATACTATTTTGATGCCCCGGCGAACGGAGTGGATCTCTCCTGGCAGATGCGGGCAGTCCCGACTTCCTTTACCCTGCCGGGCTATCAGGTGGGTGAGATCGGGAGTAATTGGTTCAGCTATGGCGATCTTTATTCTGGAAACAGCTACGGGTTAGGAGTGGATGGAGGAGAAGCGCAAACAGACCAGGACGGCCGCTGGGAAGGAGACGGAAAGCTGACCAAGCTGGACTTGAATGATCGCGAGGTGAGCCTGCCGGCCAAATTCATCCTCAGCGTAACTGCCCAGGATGAATCCGGATTCCAGGTCTCAAACCAGGCAGAGATGCTGGTTCATCCCAGTGATTTTTATATTGGTGTCCATCCTTCGTCCTGGATCGCTGAAGCGGACCAGGCGGTGGACTTCGATCTACTGGTTGTTGATTGGGATGGCATAGCCGATGACGGCAGTTCACACCAGGTTCAGGTTCGAAGCTGTGCTCAGTTACAAGCCGGATCAACCAGGCACCTACCAGCTGGATGTCTTTGGTGACGGCGCCCGAACTGAGGTAACGCTCTGGGTCGGTGGACCGGGCACGACCAGCTGGCCGGAATTGACGAATCAGAAGGTCAAACTGACCGCCGATCAGCCCAGCTACCTGCCAGGTGACACGGCAGAGATATTCATACCCAATCCTTTCCCTGCGGAGGCTCAAGCCCTGATCACATTGGAGCGCAATAAGGTCATTCGACATGAGACCATGACCATCAGCGGTTCAGGCACCCTGCTGCAGGTTGAACTTGAAGAGGGGGATGCCCCCAATGTCTACCTGTCAGCTACTTTGATCGGTGCTGAACCCGAGGGCGAGGTCGGATTCCGTCAGGGAAGGAGGAATGGGGGGAGGGGGAGCCGATGTCGACAGTTCCGTCAGGGATCAGTTCGAGGATACAGGCTATTGGCAGGCCGATGTGGTAACTGATGAGAACGGGGAGGCGGTTATCAAAGTTCTGCTGCCGGACAATCTCACCACCTGGCAGGCGGATACCCGGGGCGTGACCAGAGAATCCCTGGTAGGACAGGCTGATACGGAGGTAGTCACTACCAAAGACCTGCTGGTCCGGCCGGTCACACCCCGCTTCCTGGTGGCGGGAGACCATCTGGCCTTAGCGGCTATTGTGCATAACAACACAACCGGCGACCTGACCGCTGACGTTACACTGCAGGCGAATGGCCTGCTGCTGGATCTCCCGGAATCTTCCACTCAAACTGTTGAGATCCCCGCCGGGGGAAGAACCAGGGTGGAATGGTGGGGCGAGGTGGAAGATACCGATCAGGCAGACCTGACCTTTTCGGCAGAAGCGGGTGAGTATCGCGACGCCGTGAAACCTTACCAGGGTCCGCTGCCAGTGCTGCGCTATCTTGCTCCTGTTAGCTTTGGTACATCTGGAGTGCTCGATCAATCGGGCGAGGAACTTGAGATTGTCAGTCTACCGCGCAGTTACGATCCCTCCGCTGGATCGCTGGAACTTGAACTCTCTCCATCCCTGGCAGCTGCAGTGCTCAATGCCCTGGATGCCCTGGAAGGTAGAGAGCCCTATTCCAATGAAGCGACCCTGTCTTACTTCCTGCCGAATGCAGTCACTTACCAAACATTACAGGAATTGGACCTGGATTATCCCCGGTTGGAGAGCCGACTGGAAGCGATCATCCCGGACACACTGGACGCCCTGGCGGCCGCCCAGAATGAGGATGGGGGCTGGGGTTGGTGGCAGGGAGGCGCCAGCGATTCCGAGATCAGCAGCTATATCCTGTTTGGACTGCTGCAAGCCCAGAAATCGGGTGTGTTCGTCGATGATCTCATGATCCAGCAGGGCACCGGCTACTTGATGGCCACTCTGCCGGCCCTGGATATGCTGGCGGAACCCTGGCAGTACGACCGGCTGGCACTGCGGTATTTCGTGCTGACGGAAGCCGGGATCAACGTCCAGGCCGGTATGGAAGGATTGGCAGACCGGAATACACAGCTCAGCCCCGGCTATCAAGCCCTGCTTGCCCTGGCCCTGGATTCAGCCACTCCTGGAAACCAGCGAACCCAAACTTTGCTTTCCAATCTGGGAGGGACTGCTATCCGGACTGCAACCGGCGTCCATTGGGAGAATTCTCTGGAGAATCGTTCCTGGATCAATAGCGATACCACAACGACAGCCATGGTGATCTATGCCATGGCCCAGGTAGACAATGCGCCGGATATCCTGCCAGATGCTGTCCGCTATCTGGTCTCGACGAAGACCAGCCAGGGAGATTGGTGGTCACTCTATGAGACCAGCTGGTCGATTCTGGCTCTTAATGAAATCCTCAAGAGCTCCGATGAACTTTCCAGCACCTATGATTTCTCAGCTACTGTCAACGGTCGAGAGTTGATCAGTGGATCGGCTGCCGGATCCGCTCAGTTAGAAGCTGTCTCTGCTTCGCTGCCGGTAGAGGATCTCTACAGCAGCGACCCGAATGCCCTGGTGGTCCAGCGGTCAGCAGGCAGCGGTTCACTGTATTACAAAGCCCACCTGCTGATCTACCGGCCTGCTGAGGAAGTCCAAGCTTATGGAAAGGGACTGAGCCTTTCCCGGGTATACAGGGAAGCGAACCCGCTGGGAAATGCCAGCTTCAGGCAATCAGGTACTGTTGGGAATCTCATCCGGGTGCAGCTTACTCTGGTGGTGGAACACGATACCCATTACCTGATGATCGAGGATTACCTGCCCTCCGGTGCGGAAGTGCTGGACACAAGACTGAAAACATCCCGCCAGGATCTTGGCGATTACCAGGTATCGGCTCCTTTCCAGGAAGGTTGGGGATGGTGGTATTTCAACGCACCCAAAGTCTATGATGATCGCATCAGCTGGTCCGCCAGCCTGGTGCCTGCCGGAACATATCAAATCTCTTACCTGCTGTCACTGACCACTCCGGGAGAATTCCAGATTCTGCCTGCCCGGACCTGGCAGCTCTATTTCCCGGAAACCATGGCAATCAGCGCAGGCGATAAATTCGTGATCGAAACCGGAGATTAAGATGAATTAATTTAATTAAAATGAAACACGCTTCCCGCCCGGGAAGCGTGTTTAGATTTCGGGACAGATCCGAAATTAGAATCCGAACAGCAGCCCGTTGGTATTGAATACCACCTGCAGGGTGAGAACGATGAACAGGATCAGCTGATGCGGTCATCATAGACTTTGGGTGCGTTGAAATACCACCATCCCCAACCTTCCTGGAAAGGTGCTGATACCTGGTAATCGCCAAGATCCTGGCGGGACGTTTTCGGCTATAATATCAATTATCATAGAGGGCATTCAGGGGGATATGAAAGCCAGCGCTGATGTAACAAAGTGGCACCAGTTTCCGTTTATCTCTTAGAAGTGAGTATACAGGTTGAACCCATACCCTTTATTCCACTAGGAGGTGTCCTGTGCTGTCATTTACAATCCTTCGAAAATTGATCCCCCTGCTATTTTTAGTCTTGATCGTGGGTGCCTGCAGTGGGGCAGCTCCCAGTGGGACTTATGTCTGGATCGATGTGCCCCGGGATGGACTAGAATACAGCGACCTCCAGCCGGTTAATGTGGAAGGACACGCTACAGGAGAAAGCGCCATTACGCATATTGACGTATTCGTTGATAATTCCCTGTGGTCGACAATCGAGGATCCCATCGTTGAGGACGATCTATCCCGTTTTCAAGTAGAGTGGCTGCCGCCCGGATACGGCACTTACACCATCCAGGTGGTCGCCCACGGTGAGGACGGAAGCGAGAGTCCTGCTGATCAAACGACGATTTCCTTTGGTTTAAAAACCCCGACACCTGTAATAACGGTCACTCCTGTGATCTCGATCACGCCAACCTTGACCGATACGCCTACACCACTGCCGGGAACAGAAGTCGAGTTCTGGGCTGATCCGGAAACCATAGACGCGGGTGCTTGTACGGACATCCGCTGGCGGGCTGAAAATGCCCAGAGTGTGGTGTTTGGAGGAGTCGAGCAGCCCCAGGAAGGATCCTACCAGGCCTGTTTGTGCAGCGGCGAAACCTACAGCTTGTTTGTGGTGGACAGCGAGGGACAGGAAACCCGGTACCGGGTGGATGTCAATGTGGTTGGAAGCTGTGCGGACACAACACCCCCGCCAGTTCCTATCCAGGTAGTGCCCAACAACGGTCTGGCAATTGGCTGCAAGGCGAACCAGAATATGTCCTGGCAGCCTGTGAGTGACGAGAGCGGGATCAGCGAATACAGGGTTGAGGTCCAGCGCCATTCAGGGGATCAGAATTGGTCAGCGGTGCCCGGGAGCGTGTTCAGCGGCATCTCTGGAAAGACCCTCAGCGTGCCGGTTGAGTGCGGCTGGACTTACCGCTGGCGGGTTCAAGCTGTCGATGGCGCTGGGAATGTGGGCTCCTGGTCCAGCTGGTGGAAGTATGTGATCAATCTTGAGTAAGTAGATTGATATTAACGCTGAATATGGATTTCGTCGGTCGAGGAGGGAGCAATGG
>JARROG010000194.1:0-5954 GCA_037384185.1 Anaerolineales bacterium
TGGTCTGTTTCGTCAAACATGTGGGGTTCGTAGCTGGTCACTGCCAGCAGGCCAATCAACTGCTCATCAGCTATCATCGGAACGCCTAACCAGGACCTGGAAAGCCTCTTTTCGCCAACCATGACAGGTTTTAAACCGAGGTTGTTCATCTCTTCTCGGAGATCCCTGATCAAGAGCGGTTTTTTATGCTCGACGACCCAGCTGGAAATCCCCTCTGTGGCATCAACCTGGGTTCCAGGATAGCGTTTTCCCCGATCATAGAGGATTTTGATATCCATCTCGTTCGTCTCGGCGAGATAGAGTGCAACAAAGTAGGCATCGCTGGAAATCACCTTTGAGAGCTGGTTATAGATCAGCTCCAGCAGATCATTGATGTCCAGCGTGCTGGTTATCGCTTTGCCTATCTCATACAGCACAGAAAGTCGATCTGCCTGGTCTTTTAGGTGCTTATTGAGCAGATGCGTTTCCGTACTGTCATGAAATATGATTGTGTAGCCGACCATTTTCTGCCTGGCGTCAGTTAGCGGGATCTGGTTGATCACATATAGCCTCTTATCTTCATCCTGGCCCATGTTAATGACTTTGACAGGTGCAAGTCAACAATCCGATCCTGCAGGTCCACAACGATAATCCCATCCTGTAAATTCTCAATAGTTGTATCCCGGGCGATTGGGACGATATACATAAACTGCCGGAAGTAAAGAACATAGATGATGATCAAGCCTGTGAATAAAAAGCTAAGGGAAACCAGGTTGATGCTCGGGAAAGGATTAAAACCAGTTAATGTGTATAAATTCACCACGCCGGGGATCAGTCCAGCCATAATGATCAGCCAGATTTGCTGTCTCAGTGTTCGGGGAGTCTTAAAGTAGAACTGGAACAGCACAAATAATCCAGCCAGGTACAACCCATGGTCGTATAAGGTATTGATCCAGAACCAGAGTCCAAAATCCTGGATCAAAACTGACTGACCGTTAATAACCGTTAGCCAGGGTTCCTTCCAAAGTAAGTGATGGAACTGGTTCGTGAAGGCCAAAAGGATGGTAATTAGTGGAATCCAGGAAAAAATCAAGAAGAATGTTGAGGTATTTGGTTGGGAATGATTTGCATACCGCAAGCAAAATAAGAGCCAGAATACGGTAACAAAGGAAATTCCCAGGAACTGGAACCGCAGCCAGAAGAGTTTTTGGGGTAACTCAGGAACAATTGCTTCCGCGGTGATGCTCAGGCACCAGATGAATATTGAGCTGAACATTAGTCCCAACGGTATGGCGCCAGCAGAGAAGCGACGTCTGAAGAGACGGTAAGCAGCGAACAAGGAAATAAGTCCTGCCAATCCAGAAGGGATCAGGGATATTGAAAACTGGAAATTGTCCATATAGTATCAGCTGCCTTGTTGAGGGCGGTTAGGCTTCTGGTTTTAAGTTTCTACTGTTGGGAGGCAGCGGTAGTTCAAAAAAGAAGGTTGCTCCGGTCCCTTGCTCAGCTGCTGCCCAGATCTGTCCACCATGTTTGTGGATGATAATATTGGCAATTGTTAATCCGACTCCCGACCCAGAGTTGGCATCTTTGTGTAAACTTTGAAAAGTCTGAAACACCTTGTCCTGGTCCTTCATTTTGAATCCAATTCCATTATCGCGTATGAAAAAAACCACTTTGTCAGAGGTCTCAGCCGGTTGGGCTCCAATTTTGATTTCGGGCTGATCCGCGTTTCGTGAGAATTTTATGGCATTCCCTATTAGGTTATGAAATACCAGTTCCAGCAGTTCTGGATCAGCCTGACAGGCAGGAAGATCCTTGAGATCCAGATCAATGTTGTAATTCTCAATCTCACTTGTGTAGCTTTTTAGCGCTTTTTCCGCTATCAAGTTTGTGTCGACTTCCGCAGGATGGATATCTTTCCGGCTGATAAGGGAGATCTTCAATAAGTCACTGATGCGCTGGTCAACCATGGTAGCATCCTGGAGATCATTGGACATTGAAGATGTAAATGATTCCAGTTCCTGGTAAGTAGTTGCGAGATTTGCGCTAACCGCAGTCAACTTTTCGTTGGCCGTTTGGTAGTCGTCAAGGATGTTGGTCAGAGCAGCATTCAGCCTTTCCACCTCAGATATACGCTCATTGAGGGATTTTGTCCGCTCTTCTACAATTTGCTCAAGATGCTGTTGGTGTTCAAATAACTGCAGTTCGATCGCCTTCTGGGCGCTGATATCTGTATGGGTTCCTACGAAGCGTAAGGGATTGCCAAATTCATCCTGCTCGGTGATTTTCCCGCGAGCCATGATCCACAGCCAGCCCCCTTCTTTCTTCTGGAATCTGAATTCAACCCTAAAGGACTCTTTGTCCCCTTGAAGATGGTCCTCAGCTGCCTTAAATACTCTCTCCACGTCCTCCGGATGGACGCGTTTTCGGAATTCTTCCAATCTGTGCGGAAATTCATCAACTTCATAGCCAGCCATGGTGTAGTAGTGGGGATCGAAAACCACTTCATCATTGGTCAAGTCCCAATCCCACAGTCCGTCATTGGTGACGAGAGTATACTTTGAGTAGTTTTCCTCTGATTGGCGTAAAGCCGATTCAATACTCAACAGACTGGTCATATCGGTGGCTATGGTGAGAATCAAGCGTCTTCCATCTGGTAATTCTGGGAGGCGGGTCCACCGTAGATACCAGGAGAGAGGATCCCCTTTTTTGGTGTAAAGATCCAAATAAGATTCCAGTGCAGTTTCCTCTCCAGATTCCAGTCGGGAGATTTTTCCTTCAACTTCCTCCCTGTGTTCTCTGTAGAATTGGTCCGACCAATCATCCATGGTTGACATTTCCGGGAGTGAATAGCCGCTACTTTGGGTCCAGGCTGTATTAACCAGCAGAATCTCGCCATCTGTGGTTTGCAGCATGGTCGGGTAGGGGGATTCCATCAGGGCAGATCTCAGCCGTTCTTCACTTTGACGGAGGAGGGTTTCGGCTTCTTTCCTGGCGGAGATCTCCCAGCTCAGCTTCTGGTTGGTGCTCGAAAGAGAGATTTCATTCTTCGTGAATTCCCGGAAATATTCCTGGTATTTCAGAATTACCATCACCAATGTAATTGCTGCCAGGAAAATGGTAACTGAATTGATGAGAATCAAAGCAATTGGCCTGAAGCTAATCAGTGGCTCAGGCAAAATCCCTTGTCTTTCCAGAAAGTATAGAAAAAGGAATGCAAATGTGCTCAGGCCAGCAAGGTTATATGCTGCGTTATTACCGATGATCAATCCGCCCATGACGGTGATCGTAATATAGGTGACGAGAAAATCACTCTGCATACCACCGCTCAGCAAAACGATCCCTGTATCAAAGGCCCAGATAACGATCACGAACAGCTGGGCAGCTAAACCGGTTTTCCCCAGCCGATTGAGGATCAGGATCAGCAGGCAGAAAAGAAGTACACCACCGGTGATGCTCACGCCGTAGATTGTGTTGTTAAACACAAAAGGCGTGATGGAGATGGTTGCAAGCGCCATCAGCAGGATCATATTGGCAAGGGTATGGATGATCTCTGCTTTCCGCTGGATATTGGGGTCAGCATAAAGTGGATACTTGACCCAACTCTCAATCTTTTGAAGCGCTAAATCGATAAAATTCCCCAAAACGTTGACCCTTTTCATATATTGAGGTCCATCCAATCTTTGAGAGGATCCTTGGCTGCTGGCTCAATATTGTTCTCCAGCAGCTGCTGTCGGAGCTGCTCAATGACCTTCTTTAGCTCTGCCATGCGCATCTCCCTACCTGCCATATGATCGACCATTTTGGTGAGTTCTGCGGTCCGTTTCTCAATGCGGGATTCCAGGGTTACATTGGATTGGGTGATTCTCTCATAGAGGCGGGCATTGTGGATCGCCTGGGCAGCCTGGGATGCGAACAGATTCGCAAGCTTGGCTTCCGGCGTTCCAAAGGCGGAGGCCACTTTGCTGTCGAGAGTAATGTACCCAATGAACTCATCCTGGATCACCAGCGGTACTCCCAACCAACCTTTGACATAATGCATTTGGCCCCAGCCCTGAAAACGAGTATCACGCATCGCATTATCAATGATGATCGGCTTTTTCTTTTCCTGAATTTCCTTAAGGAGCAGGTTTGTTGTTGGGAATGTTTTTCCTACAACCAGCTCAGGATGAGGATGCTTGAGCACTGTCTCAACCCGCAGCTTTCCTTCCTCCAGAAGGAAGATCGAAGCACTGTCAAAGTCCAGGGTTTCATCCAGTTTGACCAGGATCAGGTCCAGCAGATCTTTGAGGGACAGGGTGGATGATAAGGATTGGGTCACTTCATAGAGGGCTTCCAGCTGATCGGCGTATTCTTGGATCTCTTCCCTGATCTTGACCCTCTCAGTGATATCCTGGGCGGTGCCTACCATTCGAAGTGGTGAGCGATCAACGTCCCGTTCTACAACCCTGCCCTGGTTGAGAATCCAGACCCAGGTTCCGTCTTTATGTTTCATGCGCATTTCCGCCTGGTAATGAAAACTGTCTCCGGCAAAATGCTCCAGGATCATCTTGTTCGAGATCTCCAGGTCTTCAGGATGGGATAATTTCTCCCAGTCAGCGATGGTAAAGGGAATCAATTCAGATTTTTGATATCCAATGATATTCGCCCAGTGCTCATTGATGTCAATGAAGTTTGTCCTGATATCCCAGTCCCACAAACCGGCACCGGTTCCGGTGATGGCCAGGTCAAGACTTTCTCTGCTTTGGCGCATTCTGCGCTGGGAGGAGATCAGGGGGGTGTTATCCCGGATAGTGCCCTGGTAGCCAGAAACGATGCCGTCCGGCCCGGTGATAGCGGATGTGGTCAGCAGAGTGTGAAGGACTTTTCCATTCCTGTCAACCATCTCTACTGGCAGGTCCTTGATGAATCCGTTTCGGTTGATTTCTTTAAGGACATTGGGCCGCTCGAGCGGGTTGAGATAAATCTGACTGACTGGGGTCTGGAAAAGTTCTTCTTGGGATTCGTAGCCAAACAGATTGACAGTGGCATCATTGGCATCGACCCACTTACCATCCCGGGTGGTGATAAATGCAGGATCCTTGGAGGTCATGAAAAAGCGCTTAAATTTTTCCTCACTTTCTCGTAAGGACTTTGTTTTGATGTTGACCAGTCGGCGGAGCAGTATGGTGTAAATAATGAAGATGATGATCAATCCGGCGCCCAGGGAAAACCCAATCGTCAGCCAGGGGGAAGCCTGCTGGAGAGCGCTGCTCGGATTTCCTCCTACCGCTTTGAGGAAGTTCTGCAGATGAACTTGATTGCTGTTTGCTGCCAAGTTGAACGTCATAGCAAACCTGTATTAGGTGGATTTTTTATTAATTATAGGTGAAGTAGATGCAAATTTGGACGACTTGTTGCATAACCTAACCGAATTGAAGAGTGCCTTCAATTTTATGGGAAAATTTTAGACGGAGTTAACAAAAATATTTGTAATTACCAGGATGCCAGCAATAATACTCTTGCTTGTCGTAGCTTGTTTACTTTCTTCCCTTTGGTTAGGGAGATTCTTGGTAAACGATAAAGCCTAGATTGTCCAATTCGCTGTAAATGACATCAATGTGGTCCTCTGCTTGATATTCCTCGAGAGTGTTTCTGTTCCCAACCAGGACAATATTTGTTTGTTTGTTGAACAACGAGTCCAAGCCAGTTTCGTCTGTGCCAGCGATTGTGTCATCCCAGATATCGTATTGGAGATCTGAGGGACATATTTGATTGATTTCATCTGTGTAGAGGCGTTTACTAAAATCGTTTCCAAATCTTAGAGAATAACATGGGGAAAAGGTACCATAAGTCCAGTAGAGCTTTATATCCTCCCTTTTTAGGTCTTGACTTCTTGCATATTTATCTTGGAAATTTCTTAGTTCGGATTGGTAATTTTCAAGGTAAGTTATAAAGTCGGTGTGGTCTTGGATGGAATTGATTGAATTCCA
>JARROG010000195.1:0-3947 GCA_037384185.1 Anaerolineales bacterium
GCCAGTGCTCATCAGGCCGGGTTGTGGTTTTTTGATGATCTGGGCTCAGGGGCATTGCTTGATACCAGTAAATTTGGACTTAAGCATGAACCGATGGTCCAGGAATCACTGGCAGCTGGTGCAGATCTGATTTGTTTCTCCGGAGATAAGCTGCTGGGTGGTCCGCAAGCTGGGATTATCCTCGGCAGTCGGGAGCTGATCGATCAAATCAAAACACATCCCCTGGCCCGGGCTATCCGAGCGGATAAATTGGCACTGGCTGCCCTGACTGCCACCTTGGATCACTATTTGAAAGAAGAGGCCCTGGCCTGTATTCCGGTATGGAGGATGATCTCAGCTGATATTGACCAGATAAAAGCGCGGGCCGATGCTTGGAAGCAGGATCTGGGCAGGGGAGAAGTGGTCGAATCTCGTTCTATGGTAGGGGGCGGATCCCTGCCGGGTGAAACGCTGCCGACCTGGGTTCTGTCAGTAGAAGCGGATCATCCTAATCGCCTCATGGAAATTCTCCGAAAGAATGAACCAGCTGTTGTTGGTCGGGTCGAGAACGAACGGGTCTTATTCGATCCTCGGACGGTTTTTCCAGATGAAGATTCAATTTTTATCAAAGCTTTACAGAAAGCCTGGAGTTTAAATGAAAAGTGATCTGCAGCAGTTAATGCAAAACAATAATATTGATGTGATTTGGATCCTGGGGCCGGCTGTCCACAATTCTGCCATGACTTATTTCACAGGGAATGTCCATGTCAGCCAGGCGGACTTATTACTGCGGAAAGGATCAGATCCGGTTTTGTTCTGTGGTGCCATGGAACGCGAAGAAGCAGCCTCCACCGGAATCGAGATTATTGTCACAGCAAAATATGATTTCATGAAGGTTCTCAAGCAATCCGAAGGCAATTTGCCGCTGGCGAGTGCGAAGGTCCGAAAGATGATGTTCGATGATCTGGATATCAACAGCGGTCGAGTTGCAATTTACGGTAGGGATGAAGTAGGTGTTGTCTACGGAATGCTCAAAGAATTGGAAAAAATGCTCCCGAAGGTGGAATTCATTGGTGAGGGAACTGATTCAATTCTACTGCAAGCCAGAGCGACAAAGAATGAGGATGAGATCGACCGCATCCGGGAAATGGGCAGGATCACCACGGACGTGGTCGCCAAAACAGCAGCGCTGCTGCAGAACAGCCGTGTAAATCAGGATGAAGAGCTTTTAAACGAGGAAGGAAAACCGCTTACCATTGGTCAGGTCAAGAATCTTATTAATCTTTGGCTAGCTGAGCAAGGAGTGGAAAACCCTGAAGGAACGATTTTTGCCATTGGCCGAGATGCTGGTATTCCTCACAGTGCGGGAAACCCGGATTCTCCGATTTGCCTGGGAAAGACGATCATTTATGACATCTTCCCCAGAGAGCCGGGTGGAGGATATTTCTTTGACTTCACTCGTACCTGGTGCTTGGGGTATGCTCCTGAGCCAGAACAAAAGATTTATGATGATGTCAAGGATGTCTATGATACGCTGTTTGGTGAATTCAGCCCGGGAGTAGCGGCACCGGTCTACCAGGACCGAACCTGTGAGCTGTTCGAAGAGCGCGGCCATTCCACCATCCGGCAGGATAATCAGCTCGAATCTGGATATGTACACAGCTTGGGTCACGGTCTGGGCCTTGATGTCCATGAACGACCATGGTTCAGCAAGCGGGGCAGCTCTTCAGACATCCTCGCTCCTGGTTCTGTGGTGACAATCGAGCCGGGGTTGTATTATCCCGAGCAAGGTATGGGCTGTCGATTGGAAGATACGGTCTGGGTGCGTCCGGATGGCAAAATGGAAATCCTGGCGGAATATCCATATGACCTGGTACTGCCCATGAAGTATTGGTCTGCAGCGGATTAAGAACCAAGAGATATCTGAGGTGGAGAGATGAGTGGTAATGAGCTGGTTGGAAATTCTCGGGGTCACCTGGATCAACCTTTAGCCCGCATCCTGGGTATAGAGTCCTCCTGCGATGAAACGGCTGCGGCAGTCGTAGAAAACGGGCGGGTTATCTTATCCAGCGCGGTCGCGTCCCAGGTGGACCTGCACGCTCAGTTTGGAGGTATATTTCCCGAGGTAGCCTCCCGCCAGCATATCTTATCGATCTATCCAATCGTTGACCAGGCGCTAAAGGACGCTCACCTAAAACTTACCGATCTGGACGGCATCGCAGTTACCCGCGGTCCCGGCCTTCCAGGATCACTGGTTGTTGGCATTAACATGGCCAAGGGATTGGCTATTGGGAGTGGATTACCGCTGTTGGGGATCAACCATTTGGAAGGTCATCTATACTCGCCCTGGTTGGCTGAAGACGATCGGGAGCTGCCTGAGCCCCCGGATTTCCCTCTCCTGGCCCTGATCGTTTCTGGCGGCCATTCAGAACTGATTCTAATGAAAGAACACCTTGTTTATGAGCGCCTGGGAGGTACCCTGGATGACGCAGCCGGGGAAGCTTTTGATAAAGTCGCCCGCTTGTTAGAGCTTGGATACCCTGGAGGCCCAGCCATTCAAAAGGCAGCCGAGGATGGGGATCCATCCAGATTCGATTTTCCGCGGGCCTGGTTGGATGATACCTATGACTTTTCCTTCAGCGGACTGAAGACCGCAGTTCTGCGCACTGTCCAGGACCTTGAAAAATCTACAAGCAAGCTTCCCGTGGAAGATCTGGCAGCGAGCTTCCAGGCAGCTGTGGTAGAAGTACTCTATAAAAAGACCATCAAGGCTGCTGAGGAATTCGAAACCAGCGATATCCTGGTCGCCGGAGGAGTGTCTGCGAACCAGGCATTGAGGAAAAAGTTCAAATCCCTCCGAAAATATCGGGTACATATCCCACCGTTGTCCCTCTGCACCGATAATGCGGCGATGATCGCTGGCGCAGGTTGTTTCCGCTTTCAAGCAGGTTTCCGGGACGATCTGGAAATGGATGCGGCTCCCACCTGGTCCCTGGCTGATCTCTAATTTATTGTTCTTTTAAAGGTTGGATCGAAATATTAGGTTATTTCCGGAGGTAAAGGATGGTCAACCTGAAAAAGATACTTTCTGCATTTAAAATCGCCCAATGGGTACTGTTGGGGGCAGGGCTGGTGAGTGTTGCAGGGTCCCTGATCCTGGGTGTGTCTGATAATCCACCCGGTATCGCCCTTCTATATTTTGCCCTGGCCTGTCTGGCTGGTGCCTGGGTCTGGAATTGGCCTTCTCCGCGTGATTACTGGCTTCTGCTGATCGCTGCCCTGGCTGCCTTTCCAGTAGGCGCTGTCCTCCACAACCTGCTCTATGCTCTGGGAACCGTCCTGGACCAGATCCCGGTTATCCGCGAGCTAGTAGGATTTCTGGGGGTATTCTTTTTCCTGGTGGCAGTGATGGCAGCTGCTCCTGCGGCGCTGGTAGCGCTGATGGGTGGAATCATCGTCAGCTGGCAGGGAATGGACAGGCGGACCCGCCTTAACCGCAGCGTCAGGCGTTTTAAGCAAGATGTCCCAATTAAGCAAAAGACGCTCCGCAAACTGGTAGGACTTGCCAGGCAATCAGCTTCCTCCGCTAATTTGCAGCCATTGAAATTTATGTTATCTTTCCGGAAGGAAAGTAATCAGCAGATCTTCCCAACACTTTCTTGGGCGGGATACCTAAAAGATTGGAAAGGTCCTGAAGATGGCGAACGGCCGGCTGGCTACATCGTCGTCCTGGGGGACAGGGAGCTGGCCAATTCATTTCAGTATGATGCCGGGATCGCCAGCCAGAGTATCACCCTTGGAGCAGCTGAGCGGGGGTTGGGCGCCTGCCTGATCGGCTCGATTAAGCGGGATGAACTGCGTTCAGCGATAAATATCCCGGAGCGTTATGAGATCCTGCTGGTGATCGCCCTTGGCAAGCCCGCCGAGATCGTTGTCATAGACGAGGTCGCTGAGACTGGAGATATTAA
>JARROG010000196.1:0-5672 GCA_037384185.1 Anaerolineales bacterium
CTATCTGATACCAGGGGTAGTTTGCTGACCCGCCGGGTGACATCATCATAGTTGCCGAAAAAGAGTTGATCCTCTCCACTTTGCCGATAAAGCTGGAGGGACAACACGCCTGGCATATATGGGTAGGGCAGTTGGCTATTTGGATCAAGGGCTACTGCTCCGATTTTGTGGCAGAACTCACAGAACACACCTTCCTGCTCGATGCCCTGGGCCAAATTGGGATCACCCCCGTAAGCCAGACCTGGATGAGCAGCCTGGGCCGGGAGGTGGCAGGCAGCGCAGTTGCCAGCGGTGTCCGGAAAGTCAAGCTTATATCCTGGGCCGTAATAAGCCTCATTGGGGTTGGGCGCCAGGGGTATAAATCCATAATCCGACGAGCTGGTGAAGCGTGTCAGCGGGCTTTGATTGCCTGCCAGATCGGTTCCGTTGTACATGCTCAGGAAACGAGGGTTGGTGGCGGAGCTGGAATGAGCGTCCCCGATCCACTCTGTATAGCAGGGCATACAGTGAGCGCAGCTGGCAGAGCCGTCGGCTCCTTCCGTGGAGAACCAGTTGTATTCGTGGTTATCGGAAGTGTAATACGGTTTGAGCGTGATGGTGAGCGGTCCGGTCTGGTCGGGCGTTAGATCAGCCCAGCCTACGAAATATCCTTCGCTCCAGGCGGTGATGGTCTGCGGTCGGTCCTCTGATAGATTCTCCAATTCGAAGTAACCCTCTTGATCCGTAAGGGTGAAATCCCCACTGGTTTTCTGGCGCACCGTAGCCCCAGCCAGCGGTCCATTCTCGTCCTGCACCCACCCCCTGACCAGCCCTGGTTGTGGAGCAGCATCACTGGAGACCAGCGTTGGTTCGGTGGGTGTTGGATCAGTCACCAGAGCTGCCGGTTTTGTTGTGGATTGTAGTGGCGGTAACGCTACCTGGCAGGCAGATAGCAGACCGATCACAACCAACAAGGGAGGTAGAAGTTTTTTACTCATCTCAAGCTTGAATCTTTCGTTTTTTCCAAAAACCCAGACTGACAAGTCCCATCACAAAAGGCAGGTAGCTGCCGGGACAAACTTGTTTGTCAATTTCTGCTGGTTGGTCGGTAGTTTCCGTTTCGTCTGGTTTTTCCTGGGACTGTTCTTCGACCTCGGCTTGGGGAGCGGGCTCTTTGGTTTCCTCTGATTCCTCCATCCCGTTTGCTTGCGGTGCAGATTCTTCCAGGACGACTGCTTCCGGCGGTTCACCGCTGAGATCGATTCGATAGACACCTTCGCCTTCGGTCGCTGCGTAAAGATGCTGTCCATTCGCAGTAAGTGCCAGCTGATTTACTGCCCGCATCCGTAAATTGTCGCTGAACTTCATCCAGGTTTCGCCCCCATTGTGGGAGCGATAGACCCCGCTGAAATGATCCGAGGTGTAGAGAACATCCGGATCGGTTGGGTCGATGACCAGGTCGGAGATGTTTGCTTCAGGATTGAGCCCAGCGGAGATCTGCTGCCAGCTCTCGCCGCCGTCCTCGCTGCGGTACACACCGCCGAAGGCTACTCCGGCGTAAACGATTTGGGAATTCGAGGGGTGGACAGCTACTGCACTGGCGCCCTGGGTCATAACCAGCCCTTGATTGATCTGCTGCCAGCTGCTGCCGCTGTCCAGCGTTTTGATCACACCGTAGTTGGATGTTGCGGCATAGACGATTTCGTGGTCTTCAGGGGAAATGGCGATATCCATTACATGGGCGTCCGAGAATTGCCCTTCAGTCGATTGCTGCCAGCTGACACCGCCATCCTCGGATTGGTAGATTCCGTGAGCAGGCAGTGAGGGCGCAAAGGCCAGGATCCGGAACCAGATCTCGCCGCGAGGCGACTCAGGGATTCGCTGCCAGGTCATTCCACCATCCTGACTGCTGAGTATCACTGAATCCCAATTATTTGCTGCCAGGATGTGCTCTGGACGACTGGGATCAACCGCTACAGCATTCCATTCCAGGACTTGAAACGGCTCTTGGGCCAGACCCGTCCAGCTGCTGCCGCCATCGCTGCTGAGAAATATTCCGGAGCGAGCGGCAGTGTAGACCACACCTGGGTGTTCAGGGTGGAGGGCAAGTGCCCGGGCCTGAGCTCCTGTATAGCCGCTGCTGGCAACCTGCCAGGTACGGCCCCCGTTCTCACTGAGGAAATTCCCACCGCCATAATTGTTGGCGAAGATCCGATCCGGATCGCGAGGATCGACCTGGAAATCGATCGGGAAACCACCCCGCACACCTGCGGAACCCCAGCCATCCTCACTCTGGGTCATCTTGATCCAGGTTCTTCCCCCATCCTGGCTGCGCAGGATCTCTCCGGGATTTCCGGCGTAAGCGATCTGGGGATCGGTCTCTGAGAATTCTACCGAATTGATATTGACTTGTTGAGCGTTAAAGACCTGCTGCCAACTCTGACCGCCGTTCGTGGTCAGGTAAACTCCTCCCCCCTGAAAATACTGGTTGTTTCCTGTGCCTGCTAGCAGGATATCGGGGTCTTCCGGGTGCATGTAGAGGGAACCCACATAAAGGTTCTGAAGTCCGCTGTTGACTTTGGACCAGGTTTTCCCACCATCGGTGGACTTGAGGATTCCCTCACCTCCCGGAATTCCTGCCTGAGGGTCGGAATTGGCTGCTTCCCGATCGAAAATGCCAGTCGATACATAAATGATCTCTGTGTCCTCGGGATTGACCCAGATATAGCGGACCAAATTGTCCCCCCGCCAGATCTCTTTCCAGGTTTCGGCACCATCCTCGCTTTTATAGAGCACCCCCTTTGTCAGGTCAAATTCGCGGCCGTTGATCGGGTCTCCCGCCCAAGCCCAGCTGGAGATCTCTCCTCCAGCGTAGATGACATTTGGTCTTTGGGGATCAACCGTGATCCCTCGAAAAGTCAGTCCATCCTGGAGGGTAAGTCCTGCCGTTTTTCTGTTCCAGGTCTGGCCTCCATCATCTGAGCGGTATAATCCGCCGCTGTACTGGGTACCGATATAGATCACCTGAGGATTGTGGGGACTGATGGTCAAACAGAAAACCGGGATAGCATCCAGGGATTCCCCGGTGCGGTCAGTGATTCCTTGATTGGATGGGTACCAGGACTTTCCGCTATCCTCACTGATGAACACACCCGCAAAGGCATCCGTTACATACATTTTGTCCGGATTCCCGGGTGTCATCCTCACATCGTAACCCAGCCCTCCCAGCGGTCCACCGGTCCGGATCCAGCTGAATTCCTCCCCATCTTGCTGGGAGGCAGATGAAGGCTGGTTCCCAGCTGTTGGCTCCTGCCCTGTGAGCCTGATCGTCAGGTCATCGATCCGTACCTGGGAATCTTCCAGTGTCTCAAAGGCGATCGATCCGATCCCGAGAGGATCCGGATCCGAATAGGCCCATTGCTCCTGACCGTTGATCAACAGCTGGAAATCTCCTCCTTGAGAGGAATAGGTCACTTCCAGCCAGGTGTTGGAGGGTGTGGGCTGAGACCCGCGCACCAGGTCGCTCAGGAAGGTATCCGGCCAGTATTGCTTGTTCAATTCAGGCGCTGCACCCCCTATCCCGCTGTAATACCGACCGCTGTCATTGTTGTGGGTGACCAGATGTACTCTACCGCGGATCACATTCAGTCGGAAAGTGAGCTGGAAATCTCCGGGGATGGCCATATCCAACCGGGCCCAGTTGTGCCCTGCTCCCTGCAGTTCACCATCCCTGATTTCCCATCCGGGTTCCAATTCCCAGAATTCACTTCCTGCTTCGTTGAAATTATCTCGAAAAAAATAATCCTCCTGGGCACTGGCGGATGTTCCGCTGAAAACCAGGAGGAGAAATAACAAGCAATTTATCAAGAGGGTTGACTTTCTCATCAGGCTGCTCCTTTCAAGAATCCGTTGGGCAGAATAAAGAGAAACCAGTTAGAAATCCCACCGATAAAACTGACTATAAAATTTTAGCATGGATTTGGAGAGCCCTGATTTCATCCTGGCTCCCAGTCGCGCGTAAAGCCCTTAAGCTTACCGAACGGGGACGAAATAGCAATTAATATCAGTTTTGTTATTGATTGGCAATAATTCGCTTTAGTCTCCCATTTTAGATAAAATTTTGCTACAATGCAAATATAAAAATAAAAGCTGCCCGCAAGAGATCATGAGTTTATTGGTTGAAGGATATCTATAACTATGGATATCAACGAAAAAGCGCTCCTGTACCGTGCCCACGCCGGCGACAGGGGGGCAGCTGGAACTTTGTATGAACGTTATTACCGCGATATTTACAGCTACATTTTCTATCGCGTGAATGACGTTGCAACGGCTGAAGATCTCAGCGCTGAGGTCTTTGTCCGCATGATCCGGCATCTGCCTTCCTTCCTGGCCCAGGGCAAACCATTCATTTCCTGGCTCTACACCCTGGCCAGGGCTGTGATTGAGGACTATAAGCGCAATCCGGATCAATTGATCTCTGCTCGAGACATCAGTGGGAATGGGTCAAACGGCAGGATTCGACCCAAAGGCAGGGATCAGCAGGCGCTGGGCTGCTTTCAGAAAGCGCTCCAGCATCTGAGTGATAACCAGAAGGAGATCATCATTCACCGCTTTGTGGAAGGTCGGTCAGTGGAAGACATTGCGGATCTGACCAACCAGAGTGAAAGAGCGGTCCGGACTTTGCAGCTCAACGCTCTGATCTCCCTGGAAGAGGCATTGATGAAGGAAGGCTGTATTTAGTCATGAAAATTAGATTTTCAGCTGTTGTAGAGGAGTCCCTCCAGCGTCTTGATCGAGGTGAAAACCTGCCTGATGTGCTGGCGGATTATCCTGCTCAGGCCGGTCAACTCGAATCTCTCCTGCTGGTAGCGATGGCCAGCCGGGCATTTCCAGTGCCCGTTCCTGGCCAAACTGCTCAGCGTCTAGGACGAAATCAGATGCTGGCCGAGATGGCTGAACTGGAAGGCAAAGGTGCATTGCGGAAAAAACCTGCTGCACCGTTTGCCAGCCGCTGGGTCAGCCGCCTGGCCGGAGCCCTGCGCAGGATGGGATACAACAAGTTGGCTTACAGCTCCCGGCTGGCAATGGTCTCCCTGGTGCTGATCCTGTCCGGCTCATTCTTAACCTTGAACGCATCTGCCTCCAGTCAGCCGGGCGATTTGTTCTATAACCTCAAAGTGAATTTAGAGCGTTCTGGGCTGGTCTGGGTTAGCAGCAGTGAAGATCAGCTGGATGATAGCTCTTTACCGGGACAAAGTGATTCGCGATCGGCCCGGTCGCTTGAGGTGCTGTCCGGTGTAAACAGCATATTGACTGATAACGACCTGAGTTCTTCACCGCCGGCCTTCTCTGAGAGCAAACTCCAGGAGGAGTATGACGCCCAGTTTAAAGCGGATGAAAAGGAAATTGCCGCAGCGGAACGGGAAGCTGAAAAGGACTTGAGAGAATCTGAAAAGGCAGCTGCTGCTGAAGAAAGAGAGACTGACAAGGATCTGAGGGAAGCGGAGAAGGCGGCTGCTGCTGACGAACGTGCAGCCGATAAAGACTTGAAAGAAGCGGAAAAGGAAGCATCCCAGCAGCTTAGAGACGCTGAGAAACAGAACCAACAACCAGCGGCGGACCAGAACAGCAAGAATCCAAAGTCCAAAAAATCAGCAGTCAACAACAACAAGAAAGCCAAGTAGGCTGCTTTC
>JARROG010000197.1:0-3924 GCA_037384185.1 Anaerolineales bacterium
CTCATCCCACTTCCGGGACACACCCGGGGGCACTGCGGGGTTGCTATCGGTAAACCAGGGAACTGGCTGCTGCACTGCGGCGATGCTGCTTCACCTTTTCATCAAGGCACTGATCTTCACCGAAGGGGAGAGAATGCCTACAAGCTAAACTTCATTCCTGAGAAACTTGCCTGTCGAATCCTCGGGGGTCACGTGGAGCAACTGAGGGCGTTGCAGGAGCGCTTCAGCACTGAGATCCGGACGATCAGCGCCCATGATATTTTCAGCTTCAGGGAATATAATCAGCTTTAAATAATCAGTATACGGAAGGAGTTGCGATGTATTTGACAGAAGGCACATCGGCACCCGATTTTATCCTCCCGGACGAAAACGGCCAGGATCATCAGCTGAGTGACTACCGGGGCGGCTATGTACTGCTGTACTTTTATCCCAAAGACGATACGCCGGGTTGCACTACAGAAGCCTGCAACTTCCGGGATGATTACAGCCAATATAAAGATGCCCAGATCACTATCCTGGGGGTCAGTCCGGATTCACCTTCCTCGCATGCGAAGTTTAAGGAAAAATACAAACTGCCTTTTACTTTGCTCGCGGATGAGGATCATGCGGTCTGTGAGCTATTTAAGGTCTGGGGACCGAAAAAGAGTTTCGGAAAAGAGTATGATGGCGTACACCGCACCACCTACCTGATCGATCCTCAGGGGAAAATCCAGCACGTATTTCAGAAAGTCTCCCCCGCCAACCACAGTGCTGAAGTCCTGGCATTGATCAAATAAAAAAAGACTTCCGGAGTGTTCATTCCGGAAGTCTCTCTTATCTTATTTTCTGTTCCTAGCCTACTGCGATGGGCTCATCCTCTTCATCAGGATGGAACTCCTTCCCATAGATAGCCGGGTCTCCCTTGGTGAGTGTGATCTCCTCCTCACCATCCTCTGATTCTTGTCCATCAACCAGGACGATATCTCCAGGGGAGAATTTTCCTGAGAGCACCGCGTCAGATAGCTGATTCTCAATCTTCTCTTGGATCACCCGGCGCAGCGGCCTGGCTCCCATTTCAGGATTGTATCCAAGCTTTACCAGCAGATCCACGCCTTCCGGTGTGATCTCCAGCTGCAGGTGCTTTTCAACCAGGCGTTCGCGAACCTTGTTCAATTCCAGGTCGACGATATCGCGGATGTTTTCCTTGGTAAGGGCATGGAACACCACAACTGAGTCCACCCTGTTGATGAATTCTGGGCGGAATGTTCCCTTGAGGGATTTCAGCAGTTTCCGGCGCATGTCATCATAATCGCGCTTGCGGGTTTGCTCTTCATCCTGAGTCAGCTCAAATCCGATCGAAGCATTGTTTTGGATCAAGTCCGCACCGATGTTGGAGGTCATGATCACCATCGCATTCCGGAAATCAACTTTCCTGCCCCGGGCGTCCGTGATATGGCCTTCTTCCATGATCTGCAGCAGCATGTTATGGGCTTCCTGGTGGGCTTTTTCAATCTCATCAAAGACCACGATCGAGTACGGGCGCCTGCGGATCGCTTCAGTAAGCTGTCCAGCGTCATCATAGCCGATATATCCAGGAGGCGCGCCAACCAGGCGGCTGACACTATGGCGCTCCATGAACTCGGACATGTCCAGGTGGATCAAAGCCTCTTCACTGCCAAACATGAACTTGGCCAGGGCTTTGGTCAGTTCGGTTTTCCCCACACCAGTCGGTCCAAGGAAAATGAAGGATCCAACCGGGCGTTTGGGGTCTTTCAAGCCTGCCCGAGACCGGCGGACCGCTTTGGCGATCTTTTCGATAGCCTCTTCCTGGCCGACAATATGCTTGTGCAGCTCTTCCTCCATATGCAGCAGCCGGTCAGATTCTTCTTCAGCAAGTTCGGTGACAGGAATTCCGGTCCACATAGAAACGATTTCGGCGATATCCTCGATGGTAACTGTCGGGCTGCTGTCTCGATCCCAGGCTGCTTTCAAGTCTTCCAGCTGATCTTCCAGCGACTTTTCAAGATCTTCCAGGTCGTCCGAGGGAACATGTTCCTCTTCTGCCTGTTTGAGTTCTTTGCGGACCGAACGCAGTTTATAGACAACTTCCTTGGCATCTTCCCCGATCGGATTCTTGAACATCCGCACCCGGGAGGACGCTTCGTCAACAAGGTCAATTGCTTTATCCGGCAGAAAGCGATCAGAAACATAGCGGGCAGATAGATCTGTGGCCGCCTCCAACGCTTCATCGGATATCTTCAATTGGTGGTGTTCCTCATAGGCAGGGCGAATCCCCTGCAGGATCTCGATCGTCTCTTCCTGACTTGGTTCATCCACTGTTATAGGCTGGAAACGCCTCTCCAATGCCGCGTCGCTCTCAATATGCTTACGGTACTCGTCCAGGGTCGTGGCGCCAACCACCTGCAGCTCACCCCGTGACAGGGCAGGCTTCAGTATGTTGGCAGCATCCATTGCTGACCCGGCCGACCCTGCGCCAACCAGCATATGGACCTCGTCAATGAAGAGGATGGCATCGGACTCTTTCAGTTCGGAAATCACCCGTTTAAGACGTTCCTCAAATTGTCCCCTGTACATCGTTCCGGCGACCACCGATCCCAGGTCCAGCTGAAGCACTCGTTTTCCAAGTAAGGGTGCCGGTACATCGCCGTCAGCGATGCGCTGGGTCAGACCTTCCACAATGGCGGTTTTGCCCACTCCTGGCTCACCGATCAAAGCCGGATTGTTCTTGGTGCGGCGGGCAAGAATCTGGACCACGCGCTCAATTTCCGTTTCCCTGCCGATCACAGGATCAAGCTTGCCTTCTTCCGCCAGATCTGTCAGATTGACAGCCAGTTGATCCACCATAGGGGTCGCGCTTTTTGACTTGGCACGTTTGGCTCTGCCGGTCTGTCTCCGCTCACGCTGCAGTTTATTAGAATCCTTGGTTTCTTCCATGACCCGCAGTGTATGGCGCCGGATCTGTTCTCCAGTCAAGCCAAGCTGACTTAACACGTCATTTGCCACGCCTTTGCCATAGGCCACCAAACCCAGCAGGATATGCTCCACGCCAATATAGTGATGGCTTAGATTCCTTGCTTCTTCAACAGCCAATTCCAATACGCGCTGTGTGCCCCGGGAGAGCGCCAAAGCGTCTCCGCTGTACTCCCCGTAACCAGTAATGTTTTCCGTTATGGTCAGCACACTATCAATGTCAACTCCCAAATCTCTCAGGACCTGGCCTGCAATGCCTCCCTGATCGAGAAGCAGACCTAACAGCAAGTGTTCAGTCCCGATCTGGGCGTGTTTCATCCGTTCAGCTTCTTTGTGAGCTAAACTTAAAACCCGCCTTGCTCGTTGGGTAAATCTTTCCATGCTAGCCAAGAGACTACCTCCAATAATCATCCGGTTGGATCCGGATATCAGCAAAGTAAAATGTTTTAACTCTCCCCACTGCCTAATGTATGCACATTCTACCAAAAACCCAATCAAAATCGCGAGGTCTGCGTTAAATTAATGCAATATTTATAATAATTCCCCTAAAAAATAAAAGAAGCGCATCCTTTTCGATGCGCTTCTCTACTTGCAGGTTTACTCCTCTTTTTCGGGAGGAGATTCCTCTTCATCCTCTTCGTCAGGAGGAGATTCCTCATCCGCCTCTTCTTCGGAAGGGGTTTCTTCTTCATACTCTTCCTCTTCAGCAGGAGGAGCTTCTTCTGCATCCTCTTCTTCCTCAGCGGGAGGAGCTTCTTCTGCATCCTCTTCTTCAAGGGATTCCGGTTCCTCTTCGGAAGGCTCCTCTTCCCCCTCTTCTTCCTCATCAACATCGACAGGCTCACTCTCATCGGATCCAGAGAGAATCTTTTCCAGGCCGCCTTCCTCTGAAAGCTCTTCCTGGATTTGCTCCAGGTCGATATCGGCAAACTCGGAAGAATCTACCTTTTCGAG
>JARROG010000198.1:0-3897 GCA_037384185.1 Anaerolineales bacterium
CGAAAAGACCGAAGAGTTGCGCAAACGCGCCCTTGATGGCGAAAGCCTCGACAGCCTGCTGCCCGAATGCCACGACTCCTCCGACGGCTGCTTCCTGCCGACCGCAGCGTCTGCAGATCGCTACCAGCTCTTCATCTTCCACCGCCAGGAACCACAAACTGGGATCGTAGGAGTCGTCCCCGGTCATGTGGTGCATAAAGCGGTCAAACCCAAGCTGCGGGTCCTCTTTCACGTAACCGAAATGGTCCTGAAAGGCTTCCTCGTCTGTTTCATAGACCAGACGGGCATCTTGTTCTGGATCATAGGGGCGCAAATGGATGCCCGGAGGCCAAACTGGTTGGGGAGGCGGCTCATCCATCTCGATCCGCATCCGGAAGCTGTGGCGAATCTCTTTCCATCCGGCAGTTAGGAATGCCCGCCGGGCAGATTCGATATCATGATCGCAGTGGATCCTCATAGCTACACGCAGCTCAGGATCGACCCGATCTACTTCCTGTCGAGCTCGATCTTCCCCCCATTCCAAAAGATAAGGCTCCAGACCCTGGTCCTCCAGTTCTGGATCCACAGAGATCCAGACAAATGGGTGAACGGCCGGCTCAGTCAGATTCCGAACTTCTACAAATCCTGCCAGACTCCCCTGTTGGTTCTCAACCAACAGCACACTTTGGGAAGGATCAAAGTTCGGAAGCTCGTATTCGTTTCGTATGCGCTCCAAAGTCATTCCTGGCGTCCCGGTATAGTGGAGGGATTTCTTTTTTTCCAGCCCGTGGATAGCCGGGAGATCTTGCAACCCGGCCATCCGGGTGGAGTATCCGTCAGGCAAATTGTTTTTCATCATTCTCTTCCTTATTCTAACCCGTTTCCAGACTGGGGCTGGTTTCTGGGACAGCTGGAAGCTTTTCATGACCATTCCGGAGCCACAAGAAACCAGCTGTGGCTACCAAGCCCAGGAGGGCGCTGCTGTACCAGACCCAATTCGGGTCCCCATAATCCATGATCAAACCCGCCAGCAGCGGTCCGATCATCCAGGGGATCATCCAGGAGAACCCCATCACCCCGGAATACCTGCCCCGCATATCCTCAGGAGCAGCCCTTCCAACATAAGCCTGGGCAACCGGGATAATCACCATCTCGCCAACTGTGATCACCGCCATTGCCAGCATGAACAGAACATACACATTCACAAATCCATACATACCAAAACCGATCGCATAGAATAGCGAACCAAGCGCCAGGATCAACATCGGCGGCTTGTCGGAGATTCTACGGGTGATCATGAATTGGAACAGAACCACCATTCCAGCATTCAAAGACATCAACCAGCCGTAGCCAGCTTCCGGAACGCCGTGCACATCCCGCAAGAAAACTGACAGGGTGCTGTACATCTGTGAGTAAACCAGGGTAGCGATGGTGGAAATGATCACGAAGAGCATGAACTTTCGGTCTTTCAACACCACACCATAGCCGATGAATGTTTCCTTGAAATTCTTCCTGGCTTTTTGTTCGGCGGCTTCCTCGGGCATGCTTTCATCCACCACGCGGTAGACAATTGCTGCGGTGATCAAGCTGGAAACAGTATCCGCGATGAACAGCACCAGGTAGGAGTAAGAGGCGATAAAGCCGCCGATCGCAGGCCCGATCGCCACCGAGAGGTTCGTCGCCACCCGCATCACTCCAAAACCCTCCGAGCGCTTTTTTTCGGGCAGGATATCGATCAGCATGGCTTCATGCGCCGGACCCGCTGCTGTAGCAAACAGACCGGACACCGCGCCCATCACATAGAACCACTCCAGCTGATTCACCAGGCCCATGCCCAGACTGGTCAGGGCACTGATGATCAAACCCAGAATGATCATGGTCTTCCTTCCCAGGAAATCAGTCAGGGCTCCGCCGATCATATTCCCGATCATGTCGGTAACCGAGAACAGGGCAAAAAGCAGACCGACTTCGGTCATCCCCACATCGAATTTTTGAGTGATGTAGAGCGCAAAGAAGGGGAAGATCAAAGACCCGCCGATGCGGTCAATGAAGTTGGACCCAACAATCACCCAGAACTGCTGGGGATATTCATGGTAGATCGAGTTGACTTTCTTGATCGAATTACTGAACAACATTTTAATATTCCTTCGATAACAATTGCCTGGCGGCCTGTTAAAGAAATCAGGCCGCGGGGAACCCGAGACCTGATTCGATCAAGAAAAAAGCCCCGGGCAAGATGCTCCCGGAGCTTGAGTGATATCAAACAAATAACATGCTCAAACGGTGGGAACTCTCCCAGATAGTTTTGCGTATCCGCTGGATACAAAGATGTAGGCATTGAGCATGTTCATAAAACAACCTCGATTTTATTATCGACCGGTCGTTAGTGTAACACCGGCCGCCAACCAGGTCAAGAGCTAATTTGGGGAGAGTGCCATTTTTCACGCGTTCCCGGAAGATAAGAGATTTATGAGATGCGGTGCAACTGACAGCCCACTCCATTCACCCCATGGTATGATATTTTTCTAACAAACAGCTCAGGAGAGAGCCAGTGACTGATTTCGTGATGAACAAGGACCAGGAGCCCTTGGAGCGCCGAGCTGATCAGCTCCGAGAAGATCTGAGGAAAGCTGCTCCAGAGCAGCTGGCTGAGTTCACAGCTGCCTCGCTGGACTGGGATGGGGAGGATCGGACCTTCACCTTTATTTATTGGGGAGAACCGGTTGAACTTTCCTGCCGGGATTTCATCGCCCGGGACCCGGAATCCCAGCAGCCGCTGCAGCCCATCCACCAGGCGATGATCCTGTATTATTTCTCACACTCCCGCGGCCTGCATCCCCCCGGAAAATGGATCTCATTCTCCGAACTGGAAGATGGTCAATTTTACAACGCCGCGTTCCAGGGTTATACCTCCCGCCGGCTGCTCCAATTCTTCGGAGAGGATTATCCAAGGTTCCAGCAGGCTAATCAGCAGCTGGGCGGTGAAAACTTCAGTTTTGGAGACGGGGCATATCGCTACCAAATACTGCCGAAAGTGGCTTTGCTGCTGGTTTACTGGGAAGGGGACGACGAGTTCCCTCCATCCTACAAAGTGCTTTTCGAGGATATCGCTGACGATCACCTGCCAACAGACGGGTGCGCTATCCTGGCCAGCATGTTGACAGGTAAGTTAACAGCCGCAGCCTGAGTCAGAACTATAGAGAGGGAGAAGATGACATGAAATTGGCAATCAGCGGGAAAGGAGGGGTTGGAAAAACCACCCTGTCCGCCCTTTTAGCTCAATATTTCGCAGACCAGGGCAAAGACGTTCTGGCAGTCGACGCAGATCCTTCTCCCTGCCTGGCTGGGGCGCTGGGTCTGCCAGGTGAATTACGGGCTAAGCTCAGCCCTATCGCCGAGATGGACCAGTTAATTGAAGAGCGCACCGGTGCCAAACCAGGCACCACAGGAGGATTTTTCACTCTCAATCCCCGGGTGGATGATATCCCGGAGCGCTTCAGTGTCACCCACCGGAATGTCAGACTGCTGGAAATGGGCAGCGTGGATCTGGGGGGATCAGGCTGCATCTGCCCCGAAAGTGCCTTGCTCAGGGCTCTGGTCATGCACATCGTGCTGGCCCGTGATGAAGTGGTGGTTATGGATATGGAGGCCGGTATCGAGCACCTGGGCCGCTCAACGGCAAAAGCAGTCGACAAACTGATCGTGGTGGTGGAGCCGGGACGGCGCAGTATCGACACCGCCGAGCATATCCGCAAACTGGCCGGAGAAATCGGGCTGAACCACATTGCCGTTGTCGGCAACAAAGTCCGCAGTGCAAAAGACGAAAAATTTTTACAAACCCATCTGAACGATTTTGAATTCCTCGGTTTTTGCCCCTACGATGAAGCATTGATCGAAGCGGATCTCAACGGGACCTCG
>JARROG010000199.1:0-6769 GCA_037384185.1 Anaerolineales bacterium
CCGCTGGGACAGAAACCAGCACCCAAACCCTCCAAATTGTCAAAGACGCCATCCCGGACACTTATGTATTCGCCAACACCGGGGTCAACGTAGACAATGTGGCGGATCAACTGGCAGTTGCGGACGGGGCAATCATAGGCACCGCCTTTAAAGAAGAAGGCTCAACCTGGAACCCGGTCTCCCAGAAACGCGTTGAAGAACTGATGGGGAAGATCAAAGACATCCGGAATTAGATATATGCCCCAATTCAAAATCGCGCCTTCCCTGGCATCTGTCTCCCTGCTGGACTTTGAGGGAGCTGTCAAAAACCTTGAATCTGCCGGGATTGACTACCTGCACTTTGACATCGAGGATGGCGTATTTGTGCCCCTGATGACCCTGGGCACAAAACTGATCCAGGACCTCAGGCCGCTCAGCAGCCTGCCTTTCGATGTCCACTTGATGATGGTAGACCCAGAATGGATCCTTCCAGAACTGATCGAGCTGGGAGCGGACCGCATCTCAGTCCATTACGAAGCCTGCCATTATCCCCGGCGCGTCCTGCGGCAGATCAATGAGCTGGGCGCTGCCGGCGGGCTGGCTTTTAACCCTGCCACTCCCCTTCCAGACCTGGAATACCTGGCACCCTATCTGTCCTTCCTGGTCATTCTGACCACCGAGCCGGAAGGACCCGACTGCCCCTACCTGCCGGAAGTTCTCCGCAAATTGGAAGATAAGGCAGGGAACCCCTTCCTGAAGTCGCTGGAATGGGTCGTAGATGGAGGAATATCCCCGGAGAACATCCGGGAAGTGGTCCAGGCAGGAGCAGACACGGTGGTGGTCGGCCGGGCGGCCTTTGCAGGGGGAAAGATCAAGGAAAACATCGCCACCTTGCGAGCAGCAGCCAAGGCTGACTGACAACAATCGCCATTCAAACCCCCGCCCTTCTAGAAAACATCCCTGCGTGATATCATGAAAATCCAGGTCAGCCAGGTGGTTGCGCCTCCTCCGGGAGGCGAGGAAAGTCCGCACTCCACCGAGCACGATGCCGGATAACGTCCGGGGCGGAGCGATCTGCCGGATCGGGCCACAGAAACAAACCGCTCCTCAGGGAGTAAGGGTGAAATGGTGGTGTAAGAGACCACCGGCGCAGGCAGCAATGCTTGCGGCCGGGTAACCCCCATCGGGAGCAAGGCCAAACAGGAATGAACTCCTGCGGGAGGGGAGGCTGCTCGTCTCCCTCGAATTCCAGGTAGGCTGCAGCGAGGTGCGCTGAGAAGCGCACCCCAGACAGATAATCACCTCAGCGCCAGGCAGGGAGGAAGCCCTCCGGGGTGTAAACCGGACCTGACGCCCAGACAGAATGCGGCTTATCGGCTGACCTGGGAATTTATTCCCCCTGATCGCCTATTTTCGCCTCCATATCCAACCAAGACCGTGCTATATCAAAACCTTCAAAAGTGCTTGGCTGGACCAAAGTGACCCAGTCTCTCACAGCAAAATACTGATTGGGTGTATAAAGGGGGGCAATTGGAAAACTTCCATTCTCTCCAAAAAATGCATCTTCGATTTCCCAGTAGAGATCTTTTCGGTCCGATGGTGTAGTCTCAAGTCTGGCTTGCTCAATAAGATCGTCTACTTCGGAACATTCCCGATTGGACCGCAATGGATTATCAGCCTCACAGGAAAGCAGGTTCCCCACCCAGTTTTCCTGGTCGGGAAAATCGCTTCCCCAACCGGTAATGATCAGGTCCCAATCACTCCACTGCTCCTGGTTCCCCAGAAGTTCGTTAATGGATCCTCGAAAATTAATTGTCCCTTCAGGACAGCCCAACGCATCTTCCCAGAAACGTGAGATTTCCTCCCCGTAAGTATTGGCTAGTCCAGAAAAGGCATAAAAGGAAATGGGAGGCATGCCTTCACAATCAGGATAGCCTGCCTGCTCCAATTTGTTCTGGGCAAACTCAGGATCATACCCCACTCCAATTTGATCGACCGGAGCCGCACCAAACACCCCAGGAGGGGCGAGATGGATCATCGGAATCCCCCCGATCTTGAGCACTTCTTCCAGGAATCTGTTCCGGTCAAGGGCTGCAGAAAACGCCTGGCGGAGATAGAGGTCACTGAAAGCTGGATTCTGATGATTGAATACCGCGTAATATACAGTTTGATTATTAAAAGCAAGGGTCTGGTCTGGATGACTATCCAGGTGGTCCTCCAGCAATCCCAATGGAATTTCAGAATAATCGATCATCCCGTCCAGCCAGAGCTGGTAGGATTCCTCACCACTGGACACCACGATCATCGCTGCAGTACCAATATTTCCCTCTCCTTGCAGGACATCCGGCAGGAGCTGGTTGCGGACCAGCCTGACCTGCTCCCCGGAAACCCACTCATCAATCACAAAAGGACCTGAGCTGGGCATGATCCCCGGATTGGTCCAGGCTGCACCATATTTCTCAATTGCCCAGGATGGTACTGCGACCAGGGTCGGGTTTGTGGTTTTGGTCAGGAAAGAAGCGGAGGGCTCAATCAAACTGATGATCAATTCTGTATCAGAAACAGCCTCTACCCCGATAGCATCCAGCATCTCCAGGGGAATATTTTCCGGATCCGGATATTCCCAGAGTTCTCGGCAGCCCACAACATTCGTCAGGATCTGCATATAAAAATTCTCGTTTCCCGGTGTGCAGATCCGCTTAAAGGCATATTCAAAATCCGCTGCAGAGACGAAAAGAGCATTTCCCTCTCCGTCAACCACCTGGACAGTCTCGTCACCCCGAGCATGCTGGACCCAGGGAATATCCGGATGGAGGGTGAAGGTATAAATCTTTCCATCCGGGCTGACGCTCCACGACTTGGCTGCTGCTGGCTCAACTTCAGCAGTTTCAGGATTGAACCTTGTCAAGCTCAAAAATAAACTCTTGGTAATTCTAAGGGCCGCGCCATCCGCCAGGTGGGGATCCAGCGTTGTGATATCGTCCACCGCAACCAAGGATGCGTCCAACACAGCTGAGAAATCTGGCGTGGGCGTCGCCTCCGGCAGATCATCACCGGCTGCATTGGTATCCATCACTGCTGCCGGATCAGTTACAGCTGATGTGATTTCTGTTGGTTGAACATCTGCTTTTCCTCCCAGCAGCTGCCAGCCTAACAGGCCCAAGACCGCAAATAGTGCCAGTCCCGCAACTAGATAAATAGCCCTCTTTCGGGGTTTTTGTTTGCGCTCCCTGGACACCATGGCGCTGGCCGCCCCGCCGCTGATCTGGACCGATCCATCCTGGTTATCCAAGTTAGACGCGACGCTTTCCACCAGTCGGTCCAGGTGGGCATCCCAGCTGGGCTCGTAGGCGTCCAGCCAATGTCGGGAAGAAAGGTGCAGGCTGAGTGCACCGGTGGGATTAAGGGGTTCGATCCGGAAGGGAATAATGGTCTTTCCCTGATCAATGGCAAAGTTGATCTCGTCGATCACTCGCTGAGAGCGGTTGGCTTTCTCTGAGAACACCAGCACCATCATGGAGGTTTCCTGGATGGCTTTGGTGATCGAGTCCGCCCAGTCTGCTCCAGGAGCGATATCGCGCGGGGCATACCAGCAGCGGATCCCCTCACCCTCCACTGCTGCCACCACTGCGTCAGCGATGGATTTATCCTTGGAAGAGTAGCTGACAAAAACGTCAAAGCTGCTATGGTTCAGATCCCTATGGGTCATGATGTTATATCCTTGAAGAAAAGTGTGACCAACAGAATAGCAAGAGATATCCTGCAGGCGGGGAGGTTCCACAATGATTATACGGGCTTATTCCTTCTCTTCAATTTACCCTACAAGATTTTTCCGATTCTTCTTGCTGTCCGGATGTGGCGGCCGAAGCCTTTTTCCAGGGGTTTCGTATAGAGGTTTCGATCATAGTAACGGACAGTACACGGATGTTTTCTTTGACAATCTGGAAATGTTTGAGGATAAATCCAGAGGCCACAGCTATAAAGCCTTCCTGCACCAGGCAGTCCAGGAATTCCTGGACTACGAATCCAAAGAAACAGCTTTTGAGGTCTACCGCTCCTTCTTTGACAGCTACCGCATCACCCTGGAGGGCCGATCGAACCCTTTTATCGATCTGATGGATGTGCTGCTTAGCTACGAAGAAAGAGCCTCCACCCTGATCGATAAACAGCGGGACCACTACGTCCATTCCGTGAATGTCTTCCTGCTCGGGCTGAGCATTTATGCCCAGAACGCGAATTACCGGGAAGCTTTCGATTCCATTATCCTGGACAAGAAGGACTATCCCTTCTCCTACGACACGCAGGGCGAGGAATTCTTCTATCGCTGGGGGATCGCTTCCCTGTTCCATGATGTAGGCTACCCGGTGGAGATCATCGGCAAACAGATCAATAAATTCATCGGCTTTGCGGCTGAAGTGGACCAGCAAGGTCAAATCAAGACCCATTTGGAGTTTGAGAATTTCGATCAATTCAATTCCATCGCAGAACTCCTTCCCAGGAAGGAATTTACCCGGACTTACCGCGAAAGATACCAGATCCCGGATTCCCTGGACCTGCTCAAACCCAACGACTTGCTGGCCTACAAGCTGCATCGCTCCTTGGGAGTGAATCTGGAGCAGATCAAGACCGCCCTGGATAATTTCCCACAGGTGATGGCGGAACACGGCTTTATCGATCATGGGTATTACAGCTCGATCATCGTCCTCCGGTGGTATGGATATCTCATACAAAGCTGCCGCTATAAACCGGAATATTTTTATTATCCGATCCTGGACAGTGCCAGCGCCATCCTGCTCCACAATTACTACAAGAACGTATTGATGAAACCCCCCTTCAACTTGGATCACCTTTCACCCCGGGAGCATCCCATCGCCTTCCTGCTGATCCTTTGCGACGAGCTTCAGGAGTGGAATCGAACCGCCTATGGAATTCTAAGCAAAAGGCGCAACCTGGTGGAAGAAGCTTCGATCACCATCAGCGATCAGCGATTAGACATGACCTATATCGACAAGGACACTCCCCAACCCGATCAATATGCGGCCGATAAGGAAGAGACGCTTTCCAAATTACTTGATATGGAAGCTCTCTTTACAGATGGGTTCAGCGTGAAGTGTGAGCTGTGCAGCCAACAGACAACTTACCTGGATTTCACCCCGCCCGACGATACCATCCTGCCCCGTCAACTGCTTAAAGACCTTGAGAAGTTAGCAGCTGCTATCCATGAACTCTACAATCAAAAACAGCTGGAGCGTCACCCGGATGAACCGCTGGCCTATCCCCACTTCTCCGATCTGCCGGATGCCTTGAAATATTCCAATTTGCGCCAGGCCCAGAGCATTGCCAAAAAGCTCAAGCGCCTGGGCTGGGAGATCCGACCCAAAGGATCGCCCGGGNATTCCTGATGACATCGTGGAAACCTTGGCCATCCTTGAACATGAGGATTGGATGCGGGAACGGCTGGATTTTGGATGGACTTTCGGTGAAGACAAGGATAACCTTAACAAGGTCAGTCCCTATCTGGTCCCTTATGATGAACTGAGCGAAGAGATCAAAGACCTGGACCGCGATACGATTCGCAACATCCCGGTCCTACTGGATAAGATCGGTATGGCCGCTTATGTCAGAGAGAAGCGCCAATCTCCTCCCGAAAGTGACCCGATGATTGCCAGGAGATTGCCCGGATCCTACGCCGACTGATCAGTCCCCCAAACAGCGGGGGAAGAAAAACACCTGTTTGATTCAACCAGGTTTCCTTTCATTAGCGGATACATGGAGAGAACGATGCGTCGACGAAAATCAATGCAAAACTTTTGGGCCGACTACAGCTGGTTTGTGATCATTTTCTTTGGTATCGGCGCTTTGATTCTTGGCTATATTGGCTTCTGTAAGAACGGACTGGCTCTGGGAGCAGACCGCACAATTCTAGATAACCTCTACCTCACCCTGGGGTTGATTTCCCTGAATACCGGAGCAGTGCCTCCCCCCGTCAGCTGGGAACTGCAAGTGGCCCGGTTTGCGGTTCCGGCAGTGACCGCGTACACGGCTTTCCTGGCATTTACGACCATTTTCATCCAGCAGACCGATCGGGTCCGGCTGCTGTTCATCCGCGACCAGGTGGTGATCTGCGGCCTCGGCCGCAAGGGATTCCGGCTGGCCAATCAATTCCTGGCCCTGGATTATCCGGTAGTAGTGGTTGAGGTCGACGAAGGAAATGATTGGATCGAGAATATCCGTTCGGCTGGCGCGGTGGTCATCCAGGGAGACGCCAGCGATCCAGAGCTATTAAATAAACTGAGGCTGGATAGAGCCCACATTCTGATCGCGGTGGTTGGAGATGACGGGGTGAATGCCGAGATCGCCGTTCAGGCAGAAGAACTCTCTCAAGCCCACGCCAGCGGCTGCCTGAACTGCATTATCCATATTTCCGAATCCAGGCTGTGGCACCTGCTGCGGGAAAAAGAACTGCAAGCTCACAACAACCCTCACTTCCGATTGGAACTCTTTAATATTTACAACCGGGGAGCCCACCTGATGGTCCAGGAGAATCCGCCCTGGGAAATCAAGTCGAATAGCCAGACACCCCGCGTCCTGGTGATCGGCCTGGGAAAGATGGGACAGCGAGTGGTCCTGGAGATCGCTCGGGATTGGCAGCTGCTCGACCCGGAAGAAGGAGACCGGATCGACTTAACCCTGGTCGATAGAGAAGCGACCAGGAAGCTGGGTGGGCTGTTGACACAGCATCACCGGCTGGAAAAGGTGGGTGACTACGCTGCCCTTGATCTCGATATCG
>JARROG010000200.1:0-7673 GCA_037384185.1 Anaerolineales bacterium
TCGCAAGTCCGGAGACCGGCCCAGAGTTTGCAGTTACCGTGTTGCGGTGGGCAACCGGGGTCTGTGGAGATCATTTTCAGCACCTGACCAGTTTCCAGGTCATCCATGGCCTTCTTGGTTTTGATGATCGGCATGGGGCAGGACAGCCCACTAGCATCCAGTGTTTGATCGAATTCGTTCGCCATCATTTTTCTCCTTTCTAATAAGCAACGCCACTTTCTCTAATCAATACTGCTCATTTCCGAAATCGCGCGCAGTCGCTCCAGCATCTCCGCTCTTTCTGTGCTGATATCTCCAAAGGTCCTGGCCACTTCGCTGATCCAGCTGCCTATCTTGGCTTCTGTACGATCGTCCAGCACCGGAATCTCAGCAGCCGCTTCCAGCAATTCAGAACTGTCAATCTCATATTTGTCTGCCAGCTCGCGAATAAACTGTTCTCTGTCCTCGGATTCTGGCTCATCAAGGTAGAATTGGCCGGCAATGATCATCGCTGCCGGCTGATTTTTCACAGCGATGAAACCCCGGGCATACTGCAGCCTGGCATGGCACTGATGAAAGACAGGTTTTGACGCAGGGTCCTCCGCCAGCTCACGCCAGGAATCCAAACAAGCTTGATAACCCGAGGGGCTATCCTGGATCAAAGCGCAGAATTCGGAGCAGTGGCTCATCTCAGTCAGAGGGTTTCCATCCAGGTCCGTGACGACTGCTCCGACCTCAGCGATCTGACCAAAGACGTTTTGAATGGATTGAACACAATGGATCGGCAGAATTTCCATCGAGGAAAGATCTGGATCCTCATATTGATCGCCTCCAGATAGCAGGCGATCGATCTCAGCCTTCTGGAATCTCCAATGACTGCCAACCTTGACTCCAGTAAGCCTGCCATCGTTCAACATCCGGTAGACAGTCGTGCGGTCAACCTGGAGTAATTCCTGAACTTGTTTGGTTGTATATAGTTCACTCATACTGCTTCACTATACAACTATTTGCAACTAATTTCTATAGCAAATTGATAAAAAGTAGGGTGTTTTCTATTAAATTGTGACATTTGTCATATATAATTGACGGCTTTCTATGCCATCCATTGTTGTCTGAACCCCGGGCAGGCGGTCTCCAAGCACAAAAAAAGACCTCGGAGGTTATGGCAACCTCCGAGGTTGGGGGGACCTCGGAGGTTCTTTGGTTAAAGGTTATAATATCCACAGCAATCAACAAAGCCAGCTTCAAGGAGAATCCCCATCATGAAAACCCAGCGTTTTACGGTCCTGAGCCAGTCTGAACTAGACCGGATCCATGCAACCTCTCTGGAAATCCTGGAGGAAGTTGGCATCAAGGTACCCTGGGCGCCTGCCCGGGATATTTACCGGGAAAAAGGAGCAAAGGTCGATGATGAAGCTCAGTCCGTCAAAATTCCCGAATCGCTGGTGATGTGGGCTCTGGACCAGGCACCGTCAGAATTCAAATTATACGGAAACGATCCTGAATTCGAGCTCCAGATCGGTGGTGACCAGCAAGCGCCCGTTTTTGCCGGATTGGGAACTCCACTCAGCGTGGTGGACCTGGAAACCAGGGAGACTCGCAAAGCCACCTTCCAAGATACCATGGAGCATATCATCCTAGTCAACGCTTGCCAGAATATCCACAACACCCAAATGGACGTCTGGCCGGATGATATCCCAATGACTACCATCCACACCGAAGCCATCTGGGCTTGGGCGAACAACAGTCGGAAAGCTTTCGGGATGGGCTGTTACGGTTACCTGCCCACCTGGGACATGATGCGCCTAATGGCAATAGCTGTAGGGGGGAAAAAAGAGCTTAAGGATCATCCCCGCTTTTTGGCGATCTGCTCTGTGGTCAGCCCACTCCAGATGGATCAGGCCCAGGCAGAGGGCATGTTGATCTGCGCTGATTACGGCCAACCGCTGGCTATATCGCCGGAAGGCATAGCTGGAGCAACCGCCCCGGTCACCCTGGCGGGTTTGCTGGCCCAGGAGAACGCCAACATCCTGGCCCATATCGCCCTGTCACAGATCTATAAACCCGGGACTCCGGTGCTTTACGGGACAGTCTCCACAGTGGCCAATATGCGGGACGGTTCTGTAGCGCTGGGGGCTCCAGAAACCGGACTGATCACAGCCGGGTCAGCTCAGCTGGCCCACCGCTACGGCATTCCCATCCGCAGTGTCGGCGGCACCACGGAATCCAAACGAGCGGACATACAGGCTGGCTTTGAGCGCCTGGGCACCCTTCTTCCGGCAGTTCTGGCAGGGGTCAATCTGATCACCTGCGCTGGCACTTTGAGTGGATCCATGCTGGAGGACCACGCACTGCTGATGCTGGACGATGAGCTTTGCGGAGCCGCGCTGAGGATGGCCCGGGGGATAGAGGTCAACACCGAGACCCTTGCTCTGGACCTGATCAAGCAGACCGGTTTTGACGGGAACTACCTAGCCGCTGATCATACGGTAGAGAACTTCAAGGAGGAATTATTCATACCTACCCTGTATTCCCGGGAATCCGATGTGGATTGGGAAAGCGGAGGGCGCAAGCTGGCTCTCGACCACGCCCGGGAAAAGGCCAGACAGGTGCTGGCAAATCATCAGCCCCGCCAGCTAGACCCTGACGTGGAAAGTAGCATGCAGGAATTCCGAAATATGGTTGCTAGTCGCGACTTGAACGACTTCTATAATTATGAACAGCCAGAATTTCAGGACTTTGACAACTTATGACCGACACTGAAAAACTCCCACTCCGTACCAAGCTGCTTTTCAGCACAGGGGATCTGAGCACCAGTATGCCTCTGGCGATCCTGATGTTCTTCCAGCTCTATTTCCTGACGGATATTGCAGGATTGCGTCCGGATCTCGCAGGATACACGGTAGGGTTGCCGCGTATCTGGGATGCGATCAACGATCCCCTCTTCGGGTTGATCTCGGATCGCATCCGTACTCGCTGGGGAAGGCGGCGGGTCCTGCTTCTGTTCGGCTCAGTTCCGCTCGGATTGAGCTTCATTTTCATGTGGTTGGTTCCTGATCTGGGTCAGGTTCGTCTGGCATTTTATTATGCGCTCGTCTTTATTGTCTTCGACACTGCCTTCACAGTGGTTCATGTCGGCTACAACTCCCTGACCCCTGAGATGACCAACGATTATGACGAGCGGAGCTCATTGAACGGCTTCCGGATGGTATTTTCGATCAGCGGCACTCTGGGCGCGATCATCCTGGCAACAGTTCTGGGATGGTCTATTGACAATCCTCGGATTTTGTTTTCGCTCCTCGGTATTGGCGTGGGCTTGATATCGATCTTCCCTCCATTGATCGTTTTCCGGATCACATCCGAGAAGTCTGCCGAGGAACTTCCCCCACCGCTTTCTCTGGGTCTCCCGGGTGCTGGACAAGAGGAGGGCCTTCATTCTAGGATCAGTTAGCTGGATCGCAATCCTTCTTGGTATCTATTTCTTACCGGCAGAGCGGGTGATCCTGGCTTATGTTCTTGCCGCTCTATCAGGGTCAGGGATCGCAACCGCTTATGTGCTGCCCTGGGCGATGATCCCCGACATTGTGGAACACGATCAACTGCGCTCTGGACGTCGCCGGGAAGGTTCGTACTACTCTTTTGCCTCCTTTTTCCAGAAGCTGGCCACCGGGGCTGCGCTCTGGGGAATGGGCATGGCCCTCTCCTTGACCGGCTATATCACACCGCCCACCAGCGGTCCGCTTCCTGATCAACCGGTCCAGGCTGTGAATGCCATCCGCCTCTTTATAGGACCGGTACCAAGTATTTTGCTGGTATTGGCGTGGGCTTGATATCGATCTTCCCTCCATTGATCGTTTTCCGGATCACATCCGAGAAGTCTGCCGAGGAACTTCCCCCACCGCTTTCTCTGTGATTATGAACCAATTCAAATCCTTTACAACTCAAGCCATCCATGCCGGCGAAACTGCCGATCCTGAAACCGGCGCTTTGAGGGGTCCCATCCATATGACGACCACCTTTAAGCTGCCCAAGTTTGGGAGCAAGTTGTTTGACGCCCTTTTCATGGAGGATCCCGAGAGTCCATATGTATACACCCGCTGGAGCAATCCAACATTGCGGACTCTGGAAGTCCGATTGGCGGCCTTGGAGGAAGCCGAGGAATGCGCGGTATTTGCCAGCGGCGTGGGTGCCATCTCCGCGTTGGTGCTGTCCTTGCTGAGCGCTGGTGACCACCTGGTCAGCAGCGATGTCTGTTATGCCGGAGCCTTGGAACTATTCAATCTCCACCTCCCTCGTTTCGGGATCGAGGTCAGTCTGGTCGACAGCAGCGACCCGGAGCAAATCAGGGCAGCCGTGAAGGATAATACCAAGCTGATCTATGTGGAGACCCCGGCCAACCCCATCCTGAAACTGACCGATATCAAAGCTGTCAGCCAGATCGCCCGGGAAGCTGGGGTACCCCTTGCTGTCGATTCCACCTTCGCCAGTCCCGTACTTCAAAAACCGCTCACATTAGGGGCGGACTTCGTGATCCATAGCTTAACGAAATATATCAATGGACACGGGGATGCGCTGGGAGGCATGATCGCGGGTTCAACCGAAAGTGTTCACCGCATCCGTAAGGAAATGCTTGTCCATCTGGGAAGCGCCCTGAGCCCTTTCAACGCCTGGTTGATCAGCCGGGGAATCAACACCCTGGAATTACGGGTAAAACAGCAGTCAGCCAGCGCTGAAAAAGTCGCCCAATTTCTCGAAAATCATCCAGCCGTGGAGCGCGTGATCTATCCAGGGCTGGCTAGCCACCCTCAGCATGACCTTGCAAAAGAGCAGATGGATGGGTTCGGGGGGATGCTCAGCTTCCAGCTGAAGACTGGACTGGAAGGAGCGATCACCTTGGCAGAGAATGTCAAACTGTTCCAGTACGCCACTTCCCTGGGCCATGCGCACAGTCTGCTGTTCTACTACCCCAGCGATCTTTACGTGGACGCTGTGCCATATTATGGCGAGAGCCAGAAAGTCAAAATCCGGGAGTGGACCGGGGAAGGTATCTTTCGCACCAGCATAGGCTTGGAGGATCCTGATGACCTGATCGAGGACCTGGATCAGGCGCTGAAGGCAAAGTCCATCAAAGCTAAAATAGCCCCTATTGTTTACGAGCTGCTTAAGAAATATTCAAGCGATTGAACAACCTTGGAGGTCGGCTTTACAGGACGGCCTGGCGAACGTGGCAGCTTCCCGCCCAAAAAGTGTGCGGATCACAGAGTGATGACCTTGTAAGCCCGGCGTTGAGCCTCAATAATTACGATAACAGGCATACTTTTGCCAGGGACGTTCAAACGACCTCCGAGGTTGGGGGGACCTCCGAGGTTGGAGGGACCTCGGAGGTCCATTCTTAACGCAGGATCCGGAGCATTTGTTGGCGGTATTCCTGAAAAGCCTGCCGACCCTCATCGGTCAGGGAGATCATGGTCTGAGGCCGATTGTCCTTGTAACCTTTTTCAACCGAGACATACCCGGCATCCTGAAGTTTGCTGATGTGGGCAGACAGATTTCCCATGGTCAAGCCCAACCTGCTGACCAGGAAAGTGAAATCTGCGCTTTCCAGCAGGGAAAGGAAGGCCAAAACCTTCAGACGGACTGGTTCATGGATCAAACGGTCAATTTCCTTCTCCAGATTGAGGTCTTCTTTTGAATTCCTAGCCATCTCACTCCTCCCGCTGGACAACCGGATATTTCCTCAAAAACCGGATGAGAACAGCAGTGCCGGAGACCAGTATCACCACCCCGGAGCCGATCACAGCAGCCAGGAAGGGGTCAAAGGCGGTCACCCGCTCGCTGAGCAGTTCGCCTCCAGCCATGGCCAGGAAAACCAGCCCGGCATAGAAGTAGAACCGGGGGGTATCCAGCAGTAATCCGAGGATGCTGATGCCCAGGGCTACTACGAACCCAAAAATACTCAGCGAGAAGCGAGAGAATATTGATACTCCCCCACTCCGGCTCAGCAGGAACAGGATAAATACGCCAATCCCGATCACAACCAGGTTAATTAAGAATCCGTGGAAGCGCTCATTGATTTCCCGCCCAGGCCGAATAGTGCCCACCCGGGGCAAAACCAGGCTGGCTTTCCCTCCATACCAAACCAGCAGGGCCAGCAGACCCAGCAATCCCACAAAAGCGGGGAGATCCAGCAGCAGCAGAAGGCCAAAGCCGAAGATGACCAGGCCTACAGCAATATCAACCAGGCCATCCTCGGAGTAGTACAGGTAAATCTGCCGCCGGATGTTCTTGAGATCAATTCTTTCTTCCATGTTTAACTCCTTATGTTCTGCCCAGAACGAATATTTGTAACACAATTATGTTTGCATTACAAAGTTATTTGTATCATTTTACACCAAACCCGGGGATTGTCAAGAGTAAAGTTATAATATGTGGGCATCTGCCAGACGATTAACTGCGATCCGCCCGACCGCCCAGCTGAAGGCAGCCGGGCGGCAGGGGGTCGGACAGAGAACTCATTCCCAATTCCCCCTTATTTTCTTTTTACATAAGACCTGAATAGTGATTTATAATATCTTAAACTAGGGATAACGAACCTATGGGAAATCCAGCCAAGACCGTCTTACTTCTGATCCTGCTGCTGATCATCGTCATTGTCTTTTTTGCGCTGACCGGCTTAGACCTCAGTAAACCTGAGCAGTCGACTATTAAATTAATAGATCAGCTATCCCGGCTCAATCGTGCCATCAACCGCGCTTTACGCCAGTTCTTCTACTCCATCCGCCTCTGGTTCCAGGAAACATTTTCCCGCTGAACTGCCTGCCCTTTACCCTCCACCGTGGAAGGCTGCTTTTGATAACTCTGGCTCATCCTGGGAGAGATCAGACCGGTTCTGCCGGGCAGTGCGCCAGCGCTTTCCCAACAATCCACTGAGCGCAACCGCTGGCAGGAGGCCTCCACCCCAGCGCAGAAAACGATTGATCCAGCCCGGAATCACAATCCGCCTGCCCTTCAGAGCGCTATCTATGGTCAACCTGGCCACGAAACCGACATTCCGGGTGGTCAACTGCCCGATCCAACCCTGAGCTTCGATTCCTGCAACAGCCTCGGGAGTGGTTGGCAGACCGGCCGGACACAGCACCGTCACCGTTGCTACCCGGGTCCTGATCTCATCTCTCAGAGCCATCGAAAAATCCAGCAAAAAGCGCTTGGATGCTGCATAAGTCGCCTTGACAGGTATGGGGAAAAAGGCTGCCAGGCTGGAGACGGTGATGATCCAGAAAGGCTGCATGGGATCGATCAGGTCCAGGGTCATGTGGGTCACTTCCAGGGTCCCTTCCACATTGAGGCGGATGATCCCCCGCAATTCTTCCCGGGTCCGTTCCTTGAAGACCCCCTCCACGTCCAACCCGGCAACGTTGATCAGCCCCTGAAAGCGAAGATCCTTGTCCTGCAGAGTCCGGAAAAGATCAGCCCGGGAAAATGGGTCCATCAGATCGCTTGCCTGATAGCGGACCGCTACCCCGTATGTCCGCTGGAGACCCTCAGCCAGCAGCGCCAGCCTCCCGCGATCAAGGTCAGTCAGAAACAGATCCCAACCGCGCCGGGCCCAATCCACCGCGAAGGCCTTGCCTAAACCACCTGCCGCACCTGTGATCAACACACCTTTTCTCATGCTGCTGCGCTCCTTTTCCGGT
>JARROG010000201.1:0-3858 GCA_037384185.1 Anaerolineales bacterium
GTAAGTCGCTTATAGTATAGTTATGGTCAAATTTTGGGCAACCTTTCTGGATCAATTCAGCAGGCTGCGCTGGAAATTAACTCTAAGTTATTTCGGCGTCACGATATTTGCCTTGTTAATGGCTGAATTAATTGGAATTGTAGGGGTATCAATCTGGGTTGTCCAGGAAGCCCGGGTATCCAAACCGGAGATCGTTGAACAGCTAACTACCAGTCAGGAGATCTTTTTTGACGAACAGCGCCTGGCAGAAAAGCTGAAGATCGACCGTCTGGACATTTCTCTGGGAGAGTATGTTTCCATTGGCAGTCATTTTCTCTCACCCTCCCCTCCGGATAACCAGGGATTGGCTCAATTCCTGGGTGGATTCTCCCAGACCGTAGTGGATATCAAACCAATCGAGATCGGCAACTTTATCATTAATGCCAGCAATACCAATATTCTCTCCATTATCTACCTGGACACCCAGGGAAAATTGATCGATTCCATTCCCCACGGAGTGCTGCAGCAAACCAAGCAGGGAGAAATCATCAACACGGATGAAATCCCAGGACTGGCTGGCCCGTTCCAGACTGCCCTGAAAGGGTCCAGGAACTTAGAGAACCTGGTGCAGCCTATGGAAGAGAACGTCATCGTTGGAGTTGTTCCCATACCAGACGAAGAAAATCCCAACCAAACCGTAGGCTTCCTGGCTTTCCAGCATAAATCGCGCATCACCGAGATCCTGCAGTGGGAGCAGATCTCCCGCCAGATCGCAGTTGTGCTGGCGGCAACGACCGGCCTGGCCGGCCTGTTCGGGATTATTTTTGGATTTGTGACAGCCAGAATGCTCACCTACCGGCTGGATAAGGTCACCACATCCGCCCGGGCCTGGAGTCAGGGCAATTTCACCGTTTTAGTAGACGACCCTAACCGGGATGAGCTGTCAGAGCTGGGCCATACCCTAAATAACATGGCCGTGCAGATGGATAACCTGCTTGACGAACGCCAGGAGATTTCCATCATGGAAGAGCGTAATCGCCTGGCCCGGGAACTGCATGACAGCGTCAAGCAGCAAGCCTTCGCAGCATCCGCCCAGCTGGCCGCAGCCCATTCTCTGCACAGCAGCGATCCAGATCAAGCGATCTCCAACCTGGCCGAAGCAGAACGGCTGGTGGACGACGTCCGCCGTGAGCTGACCGACCTGATCCACGAGCTCCGCCCGGCAGCTCTGAAAGGCGAAGGCCTGGTCAAAGCTACCCGCCAGCTGGCCGAAGAAACCGAAAATTTACTGGGCATTCCCGTCCATGTCCGGGTGACTGGAGAACGCACCATACCGCTGGATGTGGAACAAACCCTGTACCGAATCATCCAGGGAGCGCTCAGCAATATCGCCCGCCACAGCTTTGCTAAAAATGTAGAGATCCTGCTGGCCTACAGCCGGGAGGAGATCGAGCTCTCAGTCAGGGACGACGGCATCGGATTCCAGCCGGCAGAACACAGCTACGGAATCGGGCTCAAATCCATTCAAGAGCGGGCAGACCTGATCAACGGTACCATGAAAATCATCAGCCAGCCCGGGAAAGGCACCCAGCTGATCATCCGGGCGCCCATCAATTCTCTCATCTGAGGGAGGTACTACTATGTCCACACCCATCACTGTCTTGTTGGTAGATGACCACGAAGTGGTTCGCAGCGGTGTCAGCGCTTTTCTAGCATCTCAGCCTGACTTCGAAGTTGTCGGGGAAGCCAAATCGGGCACCGAGGCGGTCAACCTGGTCCAGAAAACCGTGCCCGACGTGGTGCTGATGGACCTGGTGATGGCTAAAATGGACGGCGTGGAGGCCACCCGCCAGGTCAAGGCTGTAAGCCCGCGCACCAAGATCGTGGTGCTGACCTCATATCACCAGGATGAGTACATCTTCCCTGCCCTGCAGGCTGGAGCGATCTCCTACATTCTCAAGGATGTGAAAATGGACGAACTTGCTGACGCCCTCCGTCGTGCCTCCCAGGGAGAAGCTACCTTGCACCCCCGGGTCGCTTCCCGTGTCATCCAAGAGCTGCATGGTGCGAACCGGGAAGAGCTCAATCCTTATACAGAACTCACGGACCGCGAGATGGAAGTGCTCAAACTGATCGCCAAAGGCCAATCAAACAGCGCGATCGCTGAAAGCCTGGTGATCAGTGTCAACACTGTCAAAGGCCATGTCAGCAACATCCTCAGCAAGCTCCACCTGGCTGACCGCACCCAGGCAGCCGTTTACGCCTGGCAGCAGGGCATCGTCCGCCGCTGAGAACAAGGGAAATTACTGCTCAACTCCATTCTCTGACGTATTGGAGAGTCCAGGCGAAGGAAGGAATATGAATATGGATGAAAAGCAAACAGAACGGAAGATAGACCCAAAAGGGATGATCCTGGGGATCCTGATCGGGATCGGTGTTGGGGTAGCTTTGGACAGCATACCCATTGGGGTCGGGGTGGGCGTCGCCCTGGGAGCTGCTTTCAGCGTCAGGAGCAGGCAGCCCAAGGATGAACAAGAATAAAGCTTAGCGACACCCAACCTAATTAAGGATTGTTCATGGCAAAAAAGTCAGATCCAAGCAAAGAGAAATTTCGATTCACACTCGGTTCACAAAACAATTATCTGCTGATCGGCCTGCTGATGGGATTGGGGGTGGCAATAGCCCTGTTCATTGCACTTGGCAACCTGGCCGTAGCAATCGCGGTGGGCATCGGTGTTGGCACACTGCTGTCCTTGAATTCAAACAGAAAGCGCTAATATCAAGTTTAAGGTCTTATCATCCAGAGAGAAGTTCACCATGCTGAAAGCGGGAGCCTTCCAGGCTCCCGCTGAGCGTTTCTTTGGCGCAGGAAGAAATCGATGAATCCCCCACCCTTCCGGTTCAGCGATGATATTACAAATCAGTATCCTAACAAATATCTCCAGGACTTAAACAAATCAAAAACTCTCCTTCCGGTGACTCTTTGGCTGCAGTAGGAACTGGCTGGTCCGCCGATATCATTGGGAGAAACCTGAATCATCAGGCCAGCCCCTGATGAAATACCTGCGCCCTGTCCGCCGGCGGAAGATCCCGAGCGCCAGGAAATACACACCGCACCACCAAATCAGCCAGGGCAGCAGACTGAAGGCTTTTCCGGAAATAACGAACCCGGGTTCAAGTACAGCCTAGGAGGGATTTCGCGGGTTGTAAAATACCTCAACTTCTCTACCTTTCGGGTATTTTCTGGCAGTGCTTTCCGGACAGGATATCTCTTCCAGGGCATTCACCGCAAAGCCAGAATAGTCCCTTCCTTCCACCATGTAGCTGTATTTCAAATAACCTTCTGTTTTCGTGTAATAGTCGCCGTCATATTCCTTGAATCTCTGGCTCACCAACCTCCGGGATGTGATCTCGCCAAAAACGCTGGGCCAGCCAAAGCTGGAGATCATGGTAGTGATATCCGAGAGCATAATACTTGCCGCGAGCAGAGCGACCCCACTGGCCATGGTCAAAGATGGACTTAGGCGGAATCGGTCCGAAAAGACCAGCCAATTTCCCATCAATACCCCATCCGTATCTTCCCCTACCTTAATTCTCCGCTTATCATTATTGCAAGGTAAGCAATGGAAGAATTATTAGCCCAATACATCTGCCTAACAGTCTACCCACAAAGAGATCGTTATCTCTGGAGGCAGCGACATAAATCAGTTCCACAAGGAAGTTCGCCTGAGAGAGGAGAGATGTTCTTCTCCCCCGTCGTGGTTGGTCGCTCCCGATTTGACAACTTAGGTTAATAAGCGCGCTCGCTGATTACAGATTACTGACAAACTTGAGCAGTACATGCTGGAGCAGATCTGGTTTCGAAATGGCGCGGATGAT
>JARROG010000202.1:0-3825 GCA_037384185.1 Anaerolineales bacterium
TGAGAGCTTGATCGTCTTACCACCCATACCCAGTGGTTTGATGTCATCCCCTTCTTCTCTCACTCGCAGCACCCCATCCGGTAAAACAACTTCACGATCCATCCAGACCATGAAATCCTCTCCAGGGATCTCCAATTCTTCAAATTGCCTGGCTGAATAGGGTACCGGATGGATCTCCAAATACCATCCATTTCCAAGTGCAATCTGCTCTTCCTCAGAAAGGGGGATTTGTTTCTGATCCAGGAGCTGGGGGAATTGATCCTTAACCAAATCCGTCTCCCAGGTCGATAGAACAACACGTTTAGGCGATTGAGACAGATTGACCTTTGCCACCCAGTTGGATGATTTCCGGGATGGATCGCGAATGAATTCCAAAGCAGCTTCGACATGTAAAAAACTCAATTCTCGAAAGTCCGGACGGAGCGTCCTTAAAGCCTTTCGGATCAATCGGCGCTGAATGGCAACAGGGAATTCAAGCAGTTCATCCCGATTGAGCTGGATATAACTGCCCCCCTTGCTGCTCAGACTTTTTTTCCAGGCCTGGATAGTGTAATATTCCAGCGCTTGGTCCTCCGCACCGAGGATCTGTGTAGTTTGCAGCAACCGGGAGCGTATGCCCGGTTTCAATTCCTCTAGCTGGGGGATAAGTGAGTGCCTGATCCGATTACGAAAATAATTTTGGTCGGCATTTGAGGAATCCTCAATCACCTGCAGTTGGTTTCGTTTTTGATAATCGATCAGTTCCTGTTTATCAAGTTCCAGGAGCGGGCGTATCACCGGAATGGATGAGCTCCAGGCATTTGGCACACTGATCGGATTCATAACCGCCAATCCTCTTGCTCCTGCACCCCGCAGCAAATTCATGAGGATCGTCTCAATCTGATCATTTGCATGGTGAGCCACTGCGACAGCGCCTGCCCCCTCCTGTTCGGCAACTTTGAAAAGGAAATTGTAGCGCATGATCCTACCGGCCTCTTCGATTGACAAGCTGTTCTCTTCAGCATAAGTCCTGACATCACCAGAACCTCCCCGAAAGGGAAGGCTTTCCCTGAGGCAGTATTGCTCGAGGAATTCGGCTTCCTGGACGGAACCAGGCCGCAGATTGTGGTTGAAATGAACTGCGATGAGAGCGTAATTCTTGACCATCATCGCATGCAGGAGCACCATGCTGTCCACTCCTCCCGAGATGCCTACGATGATGGGAGGTTCAATCAGCGGCAGTATTTGGTCCAGAGATTCGAATAACATGATCCCATTATAATCTATGGTATATTTGATTAATGAGTCCTTTGAACATATAGAGGTGTGGGATGGCCCAGACAATCTTTATCATTGATGACGACATTGATACTCTGAAGCTGGTTGGCATCATGCTGGAAAGGAAGGGCTTTCAAATCCTGGCTTCCACTACAGGGAAAAAAGGGTTAAAGCTGGCTCAAAAAGAATTCCCAGACCTGATCTTGCTGGACGTGATGATGCCGGATATGAGCGGATACGATGTAGCCCGGGAAATCCGCTCCAATCCTGACACGCAGGCGATCCCGATCATCATGTTCACCGCCCGGACCCAGGTGGATGACAAAGTGGAAGGCTTGGAAGCAGGAGCAGACGCCTACATAACCAAGCCTGCCCGACCCCGTGAGCTGTTCGCCCAGGTCAATTCGATCTTAAAACGGTCTCCCCAACGGTCTGTGGCTGCCGGCACCCCAGGTCAAGGGAAGTTGTTAGGTGTCCTGTCAGCCAAAGGAGGGATTGGGGTCTCCACGCTGGCTACCAACCTGGCGATCGAAATCCACAATCAATCTGGCAAACCAACCATCCTGTCTGATTTTCGCCCCGGTCAGGGCACGATCGGCATGGATCTGGATGTTCAAAACACATCAGGCCTGATCAAATTATTGGAGGAGGAGGAAGATGATATCTCTGAGCTTATCTCCGCCTCACTTCTCGAGCATAAAACCGGCATCAAGACCTTGCTTTCCTCCTATCAACCAGCGGATTCCAAGTTTGTAGCTTACCTGGACAAATTCCAGGAAATCGCTCAGGAACTAAAAACCCAGGCAGACTTTATCGTTCTCGACCTGGGGCCCTCGCTGACTCCCTTGGCATCCCGCATTCTGCCTGAATGCGATAAAATCATCATCTGCCTCGAACCATCTCCGGCTAATATCACCCAAACACGAATCATGATCCAGGACCTGATCAACAGTGGAATCGGTGAGGGGCGGCTCCTGACTGTGCTCATCAATCGTCAGCGTTCTGGAGTACAGCTCAGCTGGGAACAGGCGGAGAACGAGCTGGAGAGGAAAATCGATCAAATCTTCACCCCAGTACCCGAACTGGCTTATCAGGCTGCTGTGACCAACATACCCATGGTCCAGAGAGCAGATAACAACAGCATGACCGCGGACCAGTTCCGGGATCTAGCACAGAAGATCCTCAAATAAATCTATGGTGGCCCCCACCGCACAAATACAGCATCAACTTGAATCAGCCGCGGAACTAATCCGGAACTCAAGATACTGCGTTGCATTAACTGGAGCCGGGGTCTCAACCCCATCAGGCATCCCTGATTTCCGGACCCCCGGCAGCGGGATCTGGACCAAGTACAATCCAATGGAATTCGCCTCACTGAGTGCTTTCCGCTACCACCCGAACAAGTTCTATACCTGGCTGCGGCCATTTGTCAGCCGTCTAATCCAGGCTGATCCCAACCCTGCTCATACCGCCTTGACCAGACTCGAGAATAGGGAGATATTGAAATCGATCATCACCCAGAACATTGATGGGCTGCACCAGAAAGCTGGATCTAAAAAAGTAATTGAAGTCCACGGATCTTATCTAACCTTAACCTGCCTGGGATGCTACCGACAGGTCGATGCTACCGATCAATTTCTGCAAGAATTTTTAGCTGGAGATGAAAATCCCAGTTGTCCAGATTGTGGAAAACTGCTTAAACCAGATATCATTCTCTATGAGGAGCAGCTGCCAGCCCAACAATGGAAAGCCGCCCGGGATGAAGTCATGTCCTGTGACTTGATAATCATCCTGGGATCCTCTCTTACCGTGACACCCACCTGTGACCTGCCGTATACAGCCATGGCCCATAAGGCCCGAATGATCATTCTCAACAGGATGGGCACACACCTGGATCAACAAGCTGACATATCCATTCAGGGCGATCTGGAAACTATCCTACCTCTCATCGCAGACAAGGTGATCCATGAAAAAGAATAAGGAACATTCCACCCTGCTGAACAGCTATCAGAATCTAATCAATATATCCTGCGATCTGGCATCAGAGCTCGACCTCAATATTTTGCTGACAAAGATCGTTAATGCTGCCAGAGAGATCTCAGACTCAGAGGAAGCCTCGATCTTGATGTTCGATCCAGCCAAGAATACCCTCTACTTCCAAGCAGCAACAAACCTGGACACCCAACTCAACAGAGGCGTCGTCGTTCCCCTGGAAGAAAGTATTGCCGGTTGGATCGTTCAGAATCAGAAACCGATCATTGTAGACGACCCTCAAAAAGACAAGCGACATTTCAATTCGATCCAGTCAATTACAAATATCAAAGTCCACTCCTTATTGGGGATTCCACTGCTTTCCAAGGGCAAGGTAATTGGTGTGCTGGAGGTAATTAATAAAAAGGGGGGAAATTTCACAACTGAGGACCAGGATGTTCTGCTTGCCCTGGGAGCGCAGGCAACCGTTGCTATTGAAAACTCCCGGCTGTTCCTGCAGTCGGATCTGATCGGGGAATTTGTACACCAAATCCGAACTCCTCTGTCTGCGTTGAATGCAGCTGCTCACCTGCTGAA
>JARROG010000203.1:0-3821 GCA_037384185.1 Anaerolineales bacterium
CGGATATCAGGGGAGCGCAGAACTTGAATATTCGAACCGGGTTGGTGCTCACTGGAATCGCTTCCCGAGCTGAGGCTGCAGAGTGGGTCCCCCAGCCAGATATCATCGCTGAGGATGCCCTGCAAATCCTGGAGGAATTAACTGCGAACCATGGAAAGCTTATATAACCTGCAGCTGGAGGATATCCAGCAATTTCTGGCTGAATTATCTGAACCAGAATACCGGGCTGACCAAATTTGGCAGGGTTTATATCAATCTGGATGGGATGCTTGGGCTGAGTTCACTACTCTGCCCCAGGAATTGAGGGACAAGTTAAGCAATCGGTACAGCCTGGAAGGTCTGCAGCAGGAGAAGGTGCTGGTTTCGGAGGACGGATTTACCAGAAAATATCTTTATCGCTTGGGTGATCAATCTGCCATTGAAACAGTATTGATGGAATATGACCAGCGCCAGACGGTGTGCATCTCCAGCCAGGTTGGCTGTGCCATGGGCTGCAGTTTCTGTGCTACCGGGAATATGGGGTATACCCGAAACCTCAACCGGGGCGAAATAATTGAACAGGTCCTCAAATCTGCAGCGATCGTTAAATTACAGGGCAATGAATTGACGAACGTTGTCTTTATGGGGATGGGTGAACCCTTTCATAACTACGAGAACGTACTCTCCTCGGTTAAAATCCTGAATGATCCTCGTGGTTTCGGGATGGGTATGCGGCGGTTTACAATCTCTACTGTAGGGATAGTTCCAGCAATCCGGGAATTTGCCCTGGAAGGCACCCAAATAAACCTGGCGATTTCCCTCCACGCCGCGGATGATCAACTGCGGTCCTCCATCTTACCGGTCAATAATAAGTACCCGATCGGGGAATTAATGGATGCTTGTGATTTCTATTTGGAGGAGACCAATCGACGGATAACGATCGAATGGGCTTTAATTGAGGGGGTCAATGACAGCCTTGAACAGGCGGAAAAACTCTCCAGGCTGGTGCGGGATAAATTATTCCATGTAAATCTGATCCAGCTAAATCCGGTGGAACATTATCCCGGCCAACCATCCCAGGATCAAAGTGCCAGAGAATTCCAGAAAGTTCTGCTGGGCGCAGGGATACCTTGCACGATCCGCCTCCGCCGGGGGATTGACATCCAGGCAGGCTGCGGTCAACTTGCTAGCAAATCCAGCAGCTGAACCCCTACCCTGGATAGTTAAGCACTTCTTGCCTCAGCTTTCATGCTAAAATAAATCAAGAGGATAAAGGAGACGGAATGGTCAGCCAATCGATCCGTTTGGTATTTCCGCCAAGTCTGCAAGATGAGCCGATTGTCAACAGGCTGATGAAACGTTTTAGTTTCACAGTGAATATCCTTCGGGCGAACGTCACTGATGAACAAGGCTGGATTGACATTCATATCTCAGGCAAAAGTCCGGAAGTTGAGGAAGGGATCACCTGGCTCCAGGACCAAGGAGTGGATGTTATTCTCTTGACAAATTGATGTAGAATCTGCATTTATCCTCCGGCTAACTGGCAGATCATGAAGTACTGCCAGTTTTTAACTTAATCTCAGACAGGTGAAGCGTATGACAACACAGCAAAGCAGTGACCCTGAAATCATCAATACGCTTGATGAGTATCTGGAAGCAGAGGATTTTAGCGCTGTTTTGGAAATGCTGCGGGAAATGCACCCCGCCGACCAGGCTAAACTTTTCTTCAGCATGAAGCCTGAGCAGCGTGAAGTGCTTCTCAAAAAACTGGAAATCCCGGAAATAGCTGATATTTTTGATGAGCTGGACGATAACCAGACTCTGCGGGCTGCCCGGGATCTTCCCCTGCCCTTCCTGGCGGACATCATCAACGATATGGACCCAGATGAAGCTGCCGATCTCCTGGGGGATCTAACGGGTCGGGATGTTCGTAAGACCATTTCCATGCTGGATGAACCGGGTGAGATCCTCCCCTTGCTTCGTTATCCTGATGAGACGGCTGGCGGGAGGATGACCACTGATTTTCTGAGTCTGAAACCTTCAGATACTGCAGAGGGAGCGATCCAATATCTGCGATCAACAGCCCAGGAAACGGACGTGCCCTACTATATATTTGTCATGAACGACAAGAAAGAGCTCCTGGGTGTCATGGGCTTGCGGGAACTGGTTTGTGCCCAGCCACAGCAGTTGATTGGCGAGATCATGGAAGATCAGGTGATCAGCGTTCAAGCGATGCAAGACCAGGAAGAAGCAGCCCAGGTCATGAAGCACTACGATCTGCAAGCTCTTCCGGTAGTGAATCAGCTAGGACAGCTGGTGGGTGTGATTTCCCACGACGATATTCTTGATGTTTTGATCGATGAGTCAACTGAAGATATCTACCGCCTGGCTAGCGTTTCAGATGCAGCCCTAGAACCAGAAAGTGGACTGCTTCTCCAACTAAGGGGCCGCCTACCCTGGCTGCTGCTTAACACAGTCACGGCCCTGACTGCCTCGTGGGTCATCAGCAATTTCAGGGATTTATTCGTCCAAGTTGCAGTCCTGGCGTTCTTCCAGTCTGTAGTTGCTGCCCAGGGTGGAAATGCGGCCAGCCAGAATGTGGCAATGATCGTGCGTTCTCTGGCTCTTGGCAAAGTCGGTCCAGGCAAGATCCTTCCAATCCTTTTCCGCCAATTGCTGGTAGGCATGCTGCTGGGCACTTTGATCGGGACAATTGTCGGTATTGGTGTGGGCTACTGGCAGGCCAATCCTTGGTTAGGATTGGTCCTGGGCCTGGCTTTACTGGGAAATATGCTGGTTGCCAGCATCGTGGGCACGCTTGCTCCCTTGATCCTGGACCTTGTGGGACAGGATCCCGCGCTCGCCTCAACAGTCCTGGTTACAGCAATTACCGATATCATAGGTTTTCTGATATTCTTGAGCTTAGCGGCTTTGTTTCTCCCACTGATCCAGCAGTTTGTATAGAGATCACTGCTTCTCAAATCTGAAGAGGGACTTATAATATTGAGTACTGCCGGGCAGCTGGCAAGCACTCCTTTCCATTTTCAACAGGTTATATTAAAATCTCAACATGGAAGTTCAAGTTGCAATATCTAAAACTAAAAAATATGCCACCTCCTCAAGTGGCGATACCGCTGAGGTCATCGAGCGGCCGAATGGTGGTATGTCAGTGGTACTCGCTGACGGCCAGAGTTCAGGGAAAGGTGCAAAGTGGGTTTCCAGCCTGGTCGTTCGCAAGGTGATCCAGTTTTTGGCGGATGGCGTCCGAGATGGAGCCGCAGCCCGGGCAGCTTCCGATGCCCTGTTCACTGAACGAGGTGGTAGAGTATCTGCAACATTGAACATTCTCTCCGCTGACTTGCAGACCGGGACTCTGGTAATCACTCGAAACAATCCAGCTCCAGTGGTGATTTCATACAACGGAAGGATCAAACTCCTTGAGGAAGAGTCCTGCGCGGTCGGTCTGCGTCGGGACACCCGCCCTTTGATCTCGGAAATTCCCCTGGATCCTGGTTTGACTGTGGTGGTTTGCACGGACGGCCTGCTGCATGCCGGGTCTTTTTATGGAGATTCCATGGATATCAGCACCTGTGTCCAAGCAGAATTGGAAAGTGAGGACCCATCCCCAGAAAGGATCGCTGACTCGCTGATGAATCATGCTCTTAAGCTGGATCAAGGAAGACCAAACGATGATATCAGCATTGTCGTCCTGCGAGTAGTGAGCCGCAGCAGTGATCTAATTCGCAGAATGTCAGTCCGCCTTCCTGTTAACCCTATTGGAAAATGAATCCAAAACCACCGGTGATCGGGGTTGTAGGACCTTGTGCCGCCGGAAAGTCGAA
>JARROG010000204.1:0-949 GCA_037384185.1 Anaerolineales bacterium
TCATGATCAGCGGCAGCAAGATGATGAGGCACAAGATGCCACCGAATGACCCAATTGCCCAGCCGTTTCCAGATACACGGCCCATTTCTTCCGGAGTAGCAATTTCTGGCAGAAGCGAATTGTAAAATACCTGGCCAGAGCGGTATCCTACTTCCGCTATCACAAAAAAGAGCATGCCGATAAAAATATCGCCTTTCTGCACGAAAAACAGCAGAGCAGTGAAGACCCAGGTGATGATTGAGAAAATCAGCAGAAAGCGCTTTTTTGAGGCCGTGAAATCCGCGAGCGTCCCTAAAATCGGCGACGTGATCGCTACAATGAGCATGGCGATGCCGACAGCAATTCCCCAGTAGCGCGAGCCCTCGGCTCCGCCGACTACAGTTCCTTTGAAATAAGCGGAATAAACTGCGAGGAGAATAACGGCAGCGTAAGCTGAATTTCCGAAATCATATAAATACCAGGCGATATGCTCCCGGTTGCTGTTCTTTAAATTTGAGAAAAATGACATGAATGCTCCTTATAATGATTGATAAGATGTATTTGGCGTCTCAGGAACGAAGCTCCCTTCTGCGGAGTAATTGTCTGATCCGGGCATGTTTCTCCCTGGTCAGAGGATAAAACCAGGCGATGACGATCGAGAACATCAACAGCAGCGCACCAAACGGGCCGGTGAGGATCCTGATCACCAGCAGAGTTATCTCGCTCTGTTGAAAGCTAGTGACGCCTGCTGGAGGCGCTTGATATCCGAACCAACCTAAGGCTTGCAGGACAAGGAAGATGGTAATGGCACCGGTAATCTTCCGCGTAAAGTTTTTAGCACCGTAATATACTCCTTCGTTTCGAGTTCTGGTGCGGAGTTCTTCCCATTCAATGACGTCTGGGAATATAGCTTCGGGGAGGACATGGGCTGTGGAGATGCTGATCCCCGCCAGGACAGTCAAGGACAATA
>JARROG010000204.1:977-4797 GCA_037384185.1 Anaerolineales bacterium
ATCAATAGCAGTTGAACGACCATCCAGAATGCCATCCCAATAATGTACGCCCGCCGTTTGCTGGTTTTTTTAGATATCCAGTTCCAGATCGGGAGAGCAGCAATGGCTGTGATGAACATCAATCCCAGTATGACGGAATCCTGGGCAATCGGCTCACCGAAAATAGTTATCACCGCAGTAAGGTTGCCCTGGGCAATCCAATAGGTAAGAAAATAAGGGAGGATCAACGATACCATGTCGACCGTCATCCAATTCAGCATGTACAGCCCTGTAGCAAACCGGAAGGGGACGTTTTCCCAGGCGGTCTTGGCAATGTCTTTCATTGAAGGGGTAACCTCAGGGGCTTGAGTGTGATGTTCTCGTACCACAAAGAACATTATCAAGAACGGAAGCGCCCCCAAACCGCCGAACAGACCCGAGATGATCAAATAGCTCTGATTCAAAGTCATCCCCTGGCCTAGAGCCCAGTTCTTGATCATGGGAGCGGCAACCGCAACACTGAGAGAGGCGACCAAATTAAAGAACATTCTGTAGGTCGTCAGTTCTGTGCGCTCATCGTAATCTGGCGTCATTTCAGGAGTGAGGGTAAAAAAGGGAACCGATACCAAAGTTTGCAGTGTATCGCTGATGATATAAGCCAGCGTCATGTGGGCTGCAAGAGCAAGCTGGCTCTTCCAGGGTGGTGCCCACCACATCAGCAAAAATGCGAGGCCGAATGGAATGGAAAAGAACAGTAAAAAAGGTCTTCGGCGCCCCCATCTGGTCGTCACTCGGTCGCTGAGCATGCCTACCAGAGGATCGTTGATCGAATCCCAGATAACACCGATCAGTGCGGCAAACGAGGCCAAGCGGGCTTCTAAACCAACGACGTCAGTCAGGAATATAGCATAAAAAATCTGACGCAGTGTACCCCAGCCAGCAATGCCCAAATCGCCTGAGCCGTAAATTATTTTCGTGAATAAGGGGAGTGGTTTGTATTCTGCCGTGTTCTCTTCCATAATTCCTTTTCAGTCAGCTGATATGGTTAACCGGTTTTAAAGTCGTAAGTTACAGGTCTCTATCGTAAATCCTGTGTGTTTTCACCCAATCCATGACAAATAGGCTGGATTCACCGAGGCTGGCAGTATTGTCCTCTCTGGTTTGAACGGTTTCGACATGTTCAAAATTGAATTCGCGGAATGTCTTTTCCATTTCAGTGTAAATCACTGCGGTTGAACCTAACCCCTGATATTCGGGAAGTATGCCGATTCCGTTGGCGTCCATATATTTAGTGGTTTTGAATTCCCGCATGATATGAAACCACCCAAAGGGCCACATCCTTCCGTTGGCTTTTTGAAGTCCGCGGCAAATATTTGGGTAACTGAACAAGAAACCGATGATCCGGTCATTCTTATAAACCAGTTTGATCAGCCTTGGGTCTGCGATCGACAAGATCCTTTTGGCAATGACTATGATCTCCTCTTCAGTGATAGGACTGAATCCTTCTGATCCTCCAAATGCGGCATTATAGACCTGGCGGAGTTCGGGAGCTATCGAAAGAAGTTCCTTTTTAGTCTTGAATTCGCGGACCCAAAAGCCACTGCGCTCCTTCACTTTTTCCGCAACCCTGCGCACTTTTTCCGATAGGCCAGCTTCCACATCTACAAATCCTGAGAAATAATCGAATTTTTTGCGGAAACCAGAATTCTTTACCAATTCATCGTAGTAAGGGAAATTATAGGGTATTCCAACAGCAGGTATATAATCGAATCCTTTAACGAGCAAGCCAATTCCGTCTCCCTGCAGGAGGCCTTTGGGTCCGTAGACCTGATTGTGGCCATGAGCTTTTGCCCAGGCGAATACCTCGGAAAAAAGGGCTTCGGACACTTCTGAGTCGTTGACAGATTCAAAAAAGTAGAAAAATGCGGTGTTCTGATCCAACGCTCGGTTAGACCTGGTATTTGAGATGGCCGCTATTCTTCCAACTGCTTGACCATTATGCTCAGCGATGAAGAAATCCGCATCTGAGTGCTGGTAAAAGGGATGGGTCTTTTTGTTCATCACAGCTCTCATGTCTGAACGCATGGGAGGAACCCAAAAATCATTATCCCGGTAAAGGTCGAAGGGAATCTGGATAAATTTATTAATGTCTTTTTTGTTGTCCAAGTCAAGCTTACGAACTTTCATGTTATTTGATTCTCCATAAAATTCATTGGTGGATCAGATCAGGAGATATTTAGTAGCGATTGTTTATTACGAGAAGAATCCTACCGCGATAGATCCCGGACCTGCATGGGTTATGATAGCAGGGGGCAGGTAGCTGATCAACGGTTTAGGGATAGATAGATTTTGGATGAAATAATCAGCCAATTCTTCTGCGAGCTCCTGATTGCCAGCATGCATAATCGACATGAACCCCGATTCCTTTGCAGGATACTCTTCAAGAACCAATGTTTTTAGAGAAGCAAGCGCTTTTTTGAACGTACGTTCTTTGGCGTAGGGTTCAACTCTGCCGTCGGTCAATGTGAGGATCGGTTTAATCTGGAGGGCATTTCCAAGCAAAGCAGAGGCACCTCCGATCCGTCCCCCGCGAGACAGATAATCCAGACTGGCCACCAGAAAATAAATCTTTCCTCTACTTGCTAATTGAGCAATTCGCTGGTGGATCTCATCGGGGGGAGTGTCCTCTTCCGCCCAGCGGGCAGCTTGGTGGACGACCGTCCCTAAAGGGCTGGCAACCAGCCGGGTATCCAGAATCCGGATATCGAGATCCGGAAAATCGAGGCGGGCTGTTTCGGCAGATCGGACGGTTCCGCTCAGATCAGCCGATGGGTGAATGCAGAGAATGGTTTCATCCAGCTTACTGAATTGTTGAAAGTGGGAACTGAAAAGCTCGGGGGGAGGGGCGGAGGTTTTAGGAAGTTGAGAAGCGGCTTGCAGGATCTCTAAAAATCGATCTGTATCGATATCGATCCCTTCGGTATATGACCGCTCTTCGAAGTGGATCATTTGGGGGACTACCGGGATGTGATACTTCTCTCGGATGACATCAGGCAGGCAAGCAGTCGTATCCGCAATGATCCTGGTCATAAGCCCTGCTCCTGTATAAAATTGCGTATAGGCAATATAAGTCTATAGATAATTAATATTGAATGACAGTAGGAGTATAACGCATAACAACCTAATCAGCTACTTTCAAGGTGAGATACATATCTAGCCAGGGAAGCAAAGTTGATGTTGAAAATATGGTACACTCAAATGGGGTTTCCAAGCGTGATGATTGTCCGCTTCTCGGAGGAGCTGCCCATATGAAATATCATATCCTGGTCATTGACGATAATCCTAAAACATTGGAAGTGTTGAAAATGGCATTGGAGAGGGCAGGTTTTCGAGTGACAACTGCGGACTCCTGGAGTGCAGTTGAGGACAAGGTCAAGATCAGCTATCGGGTAAAAGATCCTTTTGACCTGATTGTTCTGGATTTGATGATACCTGAACGCTCTGGTTTTGATATCTTACGATCACTCCATGTGGTTTTAGTCCCTCTCCCACCAGTAGTCGTGCTCAGCGCAATTACCGATGTCAAGAAAAAGGTTGAAGCCAGGGATTTAACAACAGGCAGCGCCCTGTATCGAATTGCCCTCGCGGGAGGAGAAGCGGAGCACGTCATGACCCTCCCCCACAAGGCGGACTCCTTCCGACCGCTTCCGGATGGCAGAGTCCTGTTCACGGCTCGCGTTCCACTCGACGAGCCGGCCAGCGGACCCGGGTCGGATGCCGATGACTACGAGGTGCTCGAGGAGATCCCGTTTTGGCAGAATGGCAAAGGCTTCACGAGTCG
>JARROG010000205.1:0-7087 GCA_037384185.1 Anaerolineales bacterium
AACAGCCCAACCCTGCCTGTTCGGATTCAAAGGTGCTTCCAGCTGCCACCATAAATATCCATCACGGTCCTCCGGGCCGCCCTTGACCTGGAAAATCTCCCCTTCCAGACCCAGGTAAACGATTTCACCATTAAGGGACGGCTCACTGCGCAGCCGCAGTCCATCTCCTCCGGTCCCAGAGATCTGGACATAACCACCTAGCTGGATCCCGTTCACTGTATCCGGTGTAGGAGATATCAGCGGGATCTCGGTCGCGGTTGGACGAGGCGTCGGAGTGGCAGTTGGAACAGGGATCACTGTGATTACGGCTCCTCCCTGGTATGCCTCAGGCGGGGCAGACGTCAGCCAGCCGGCAGCCAGAAAGGACAGCGCGATCAAGACGCTGGCAGTCAGGACGGTTCCAGCGATTACCCAGGGGTTCAAAAAATCTTTCATAAAGAATCTATTGTAAATAACGGTCGGGGCAAATGCTCCGGTACCATGACCTTCAAGGCTTGTGGTTTAATGCTGATTGTGATGCTCCGGGAAGGTTTTATGGGCTCCCCATCCAGCTGCAGGTACATATCGGCAGCTGATTTGATCTTGATTTCCTGGCAGCTGATCTGCAGAGTCTTTTCAGAATCCAGATGTCTGCCCGACGCCAGGTCGACCACATGCTGAAACGTCTCCAGCATACTGTTTCCGAAGAACAGCCAGAGATCCATACGTCCGTCATCGAGTTTCGCCGCAGGAGAGATCTCTGCCAGCCCACCTGCATACAGGTGAATATTGGTTACCAACGCCAGGATGAACTGTCCTTCAAATTTATCGCCGTCGACCCAGAAATCCAGGTCCATTGCAGAAAATGTTCGAGCATACCAGGCTAAATTAGCAACTCCCTGGGTCACTGGAAACTGCTTCGCAAATCGGGACCTTGGTTCCAGGCGGTGTACCAGGAAAGCATCAAATCCGATTCCGCTCCAAAGCAAAAAGGGGATATCCTGGCAGATCCCAACATCCATGGTATGCACCTTGCCGTTCAGCAGCTTCTGAACACAACTTTCTAGACTGCCAGACTGGTATCACTGCCCAACAAACCGGCGACTGCCGCGTGGACAGAACCATCTCCACCTGCGACAAAAACAGCATCCAGGCCTTTCCGGGCGGCTTTTTTCGCCAATTTCTTGATATCAGTCCCCCCCTCTGTAACCCGGATGTCCATATCCCAACCGTTGCTGGACAGGATTCGAGCCGCTCGCTCAACCAGGGGCTGTGAAGGGAATTTACCTGCCATCGGATTGTAGATCAAAAGTCCCTTCATTATCTCCCTTTCAATACAATTACGGTCCGGCGCATATCCAAACACAGTGTACTCCATCGAGAAACCACCGTCAATCAGTTGATGGTACAAACAAACCGGCAGGAATACTGAGGATGCTGTGATGTCGGAAATACTTAACGATCGCTACCGGCTGGACAAAAAACTCGGGGAAGGCGGTATGGCGTTGGTCTTCCAGGCGACAGATTTGATGCTGGAAAGGACCATAGCAGTCAAGATCCTCAGGAAAGATTTCTCCGCCTCCCAGGCTTTCCAGCAGCGATTCAAAGAAGAAGCCCGCGCAGCCGCGAATCTCACCCATCCAAATATCGTCACTGTGCACGATTTTGGCTTCGACCAGAATCGTCTGTTCATTGTCATGGAGTATGTGCCCGGATCCGATCTCAAAGAGATCATCAAAGCCCAGGCTCCCCTACCCATCCCGCAAGCGTCCCGCCTCTTCATCCAGGCTTGCGCTGGGATCGGCTACGCCCATCGAGCTGGTCTGGTCCACTGCGATATCAAACCCCACAACATGCTGGTCACACCCGACAATCGAGTCAAAGTCACAGATTTTGGGATTGCCCGTGCCCTCGCTTCGGTCCAGCCGGATGAGCAAACTCAGGCAATCTGGGGCTCTCCGGCATATTTTTCTCCCGAACAAGCAGCCGGCCGGGCGCCTTCGCCAGCCTCTGACGTTTACAGCCTTGGCGTGGTACTGTTCGAAATGCTGACAGGCGAACTGCCCTTCATGGAAGCCACCCCCCAGGACCTGGCGCTCAAACACCGCTACGAGCCGCCCCCATCACCCCGCCATATCAATCCGGAAATCTCTCCTGCCCTGGAAGAGATCATCCTCAAGGTGCTCTCCAAAGAGCCCAGCACCCGCTATCGCACGGCGGACCAGCTGGGCAGAATCGTGATCAGTTTCACGGAGTTGGAGCAGAACAATTACCTGGAAGAACTTGATACCGCTGCCCCACCCGATCCCAGCCTGGAAGCCATTCGGGCCCTGGAGGAGAAAACGCCAGTCCGCCAGTGGCTAACAGTCCTGCTGAGCTTGTTGGCACTGATCGCAGTGGGGGGCTTGATCCCCTTCTGGCTCTGGGTCTATTATCAAATCAATTAGTATAAGAAATCCCGCTGATTGACCTCTGAAAACACGGTGGTTCACATGACCGAAAAACAATATTTGCTTTCGCCCTCAATCCTCTCCGCGGATTTTACAAAGCTGGGAGACCAGATCAAACAGGCAGTAGATGCCGGTGCGGATTGGATCCATATTGACGTGATGGACGGCCATTTTGTCCCTAACATCAGTATGGGGCCTTTTATCGTCGAAGCCTGCCGACGGGTTACCGAACATCCACTGGACGTTCATTTGATGATCACTGAGCCAGAACGCTACCTGGAAGATTTCGCCAGCGCCGGTGCTGACTATCTCACAGTGCACATCGAAACCTGCCCGGATATGGCAGATACCCAGGCCCAAATTCACAGCCTGGGCTGCAAAGCAGGGATAACACTTAATCCAGACACCGGGGCTGACCAAATTCGGCCTTATTTATCCACAGCGGATCTGGTGCTGGTGATGAGCGTCCAGCCAGGGTTTTCTGGACAATCCTTCAAACCCGAGGCTTTGGGGAAAATCGCCCAGATCCGGACCATGCTTGACGAGCTTCACCCTGAAGTTCAAATCGAGGTAGATGGAGGCATCAATCCCCAGACAATCCGTCAAACGTACCAGCAGGGCGCCAGGGTATTCGTAGCAGCCAGCGCGATCTTCAAGCACCCGGACGGCATTCAAGCCGGCATCCAATCCCTGGTCGAGGAGCTCCCGTCTTAAATCAAAATCCCGGTTCCAAAACGGGACCGGGATAAAGAGTTAACGGAATTGGCACAACGAAAGTTGTCAACCGGTGTTTTCTAGATTGACTTAGACTTTCGTTAAACTGCGGATGCAGCGGGTGCACAGAACTTTACTGACTTTTTTACCATCTTCGTAGACAGTAACTTTTTGCAGATTCGGTTTGAATTTCCGTTTGGTCGATTTCTTAGACCAGGGGCGGTTTTGCCCAAATTGTGTGGTCTTCCCACATGATTCACATTTCGCCATAGCAAGTCCCTCATGAAAAATGAACTACTTGATAATTCCCTTGTAAACTTAACTGCAATCCGACGGATCGAGATGGGATTATCAAATTCATGCTAAAATTTGACATCCGCTGATTTATCCGCCGCTTTCAGTAGAAGTAGGGAGATTCCATGACGAAAGATAACAATAAAATGGGCGAAATTCAAATATCGAAGCAGGCGATTGCCACAATTACTTTCCAGGCTGTTCAAAGATCATACGGTGTGGTCGGGCTGGCATCGAAAAACATCGCTGACGAATTGGCTCAAGCCATTGTCAAAGACCCTACTCACGGCATTGATGTGGAATACAAGAACAACCAGATCAATATTTCCATCTATATCATCATCGAATACGGCACCCGGATCAAATCGGTGGCCGCGAGCGTCGCCAATACCGTCCGGTACCAAGTCGAGAGTTCTCTGGGGCTTCCTGTCAATGAGATCAACATTCACGTTCAGGGCTTGCGAATCAGCAACGGGGGCGAGCAAGAATAGCGGTCTCACCAGGAAGAATCCTTCCAGGAGTGCGTCAGTATGAGTGAAGAACAGTCTCAAAACCGGCAGACTATCACCGGCATTCAGTATAAGAGTTTGATGAATGCCGGTTTGACCTGGCTGCGCACCAACCAGGAATCCGTAAATGCCTTGAACGTCTTTCCGGTCCCTGATGGAGACACCGGAACCAATATGGTGTTAACGCTCCAAGCTGCTGTAGATGAAATGTCGCTCGTCTCTAACAAGGCAGTCAATGAGATCGCTGAGAGATTGGCTCATGGAGCGCTGATGGGCGCCCGTGGAAACTCTGGAGTCATCTTATCTCAGATTTGGCGCGGTTTCTCTAAAGGGATAGCCAACTGTTCGACCATGGACGCCAGCTGCCTGGTGGAAGGATTAAAACAAGCCCGGGAAACCGCGTATAAAGGGGTCGTCCGCCCGGTTGAAGGAACAATCCTCACTGTCTGCAAAGACATGGCCATTGCCGCAGAAAAATTCCTGCAGGAAACAGACGATCCTTATCAAATCATCAAGATGGTCACGAATGCCGCCCAGGTTTCCGTCGAGAACACCCCGAATCTACTGGATGTTCTGAAAGAAGCAGGCGTGGTCGATGCCGGCGGTAAATGGCTGATGCATATATTCGAAGGTATGACGCGCTTTATCGATGGAGAACATCTTGACATAACCCCGTTGCAGGTTCAACCGCTCTCAATCATCGGCCAGCAAGAGGCCATCAACAGCGCTGAACCAGGCCAGGATTATGAGGTGATCGTCGATTTTCAGCCTCATCAGCCGCTCATCCTGGAATCCTTCTATGAGGAATTGGAAAATATCGGAACTTCCATCCAGGTAGGAGAGGGTGACGGGATCTACCGCATGCACATCCATGTCCCGACTGAAAAACGCTATGAACCGATCGACTACACAATGACCCTGGGCACGATCACCAAGGTCCATATCGAGAATTTGATGATCCAGATGGATCCGGCTCCAGGGAAATCACAGGAAGAGCCTATCAAACTCACTCCGGTCTCCCCTGGCGATATCGCGCTGGTCACTGTCTCTCCGGGGAGCGGTTTCTCTCGGATCTTTGCCAGCCTGGGAGCAGCAGCCCTCGTTGAAGGCGGTCAGACCATGAATCCCAGCACCCAGGAGATCCTGGCTGCATTTGAGGACTTGCCAACAGACCAGGTGATCATCCTGCCCAACAACAAGAATATTGTCATGGCCGCCAAATCGGCGGCTGAACTGTCCGTCAAGCAGGTCAGGGTCATCCCATCGGTCACTGTTCCGCAGGGGCTGGCAGCCATGCTGCGCCTGATCCCAGGGCAGGACCTGGAGACCATCACCAAGGAGATGGAAACCGCCCTCACAGAAGTCGAGAGCGGAGAAATAACCACTGCAGTGCGCGATGTCGAGATTGACGGTATTGATGTCAAGGAAGGCCAGATCATCTCCCTGCACAACGGAAAACTGATTGGCTCGAATGAAAATTTGGAGGATGGCTGCCAGGTCTTCCTGGAAGCTGTCAAGGCTGAGGAATATGAGCTGATAACCATGTTCTACGGCCAGAACGTCACCCAGGAAGATGCTGAAAGAATGGCCGAGGATATTCAGGAGAAGTATCCTGATCAGGTGGTTGAACTGCAATACGGGGGCCAACCCCACTACCAGTTCATTTTATCCGTTGAATGAACGGTGGTTTTTTGATCAGGCAGGAATACGATCATTTTAAATCAAAGCGCTGGAACGGCGGGCTGATAACAGCTTCGCCGTTTTGATATCAGGGAGTTCAGAGTGTCAACGGCGATCGTCACAGACAGCACAGCGGATATCCCCCCCAAACTACTGGAGAAATATCATATTTATCAGATCCAGGTCGATCTCACTCTAGATAATAAGACCTATCTGGACGGGTTTGATCTCTCCAGGAATGATTTTTACAGACAGCTGCCCACCTTGAAAGAACTGCCAACGACCGCATCACCATCCGCCGGAAGGTTCCAGGCACTTTATGAGAGAATATTCCAGGATGGTTTCTCGGAGATCGTGTCCATCCACGCCTCCAGTAAATTAAGCGGTATATACAACTCTGCCAGACTGGCTGCCCAGGAATTCAAAAATAACATCCAGGTTGTCGACAGCGAACAGCTCAGCCTGGGACTGGGCTTCCAGGTCATCCAGGCCGCTAAGGCTGCAGGGGCTAAACTCCATATCCAAGAAATTCTGAAGGAAGCTCGCTCTATCCGGGAGCGGGTCCGCGTCTTTGCGTTACTGGACACATTTACATACATCGAGCGCAGCGGCAGAGTCTCGTGGGCCAAGGCTCGCCTGGGATCCTTCCTCAACATCAAACCGATTGTGGAGTTACAGCGCGGAGAGGTCCTCAACCGGGGACTGGCCAGAACCCGGGGGAACGGCCTGCGCTATCTGGAGAATTTCCTGACACAAATGGGCCCCCTGGAGTATCTGGCGGTGCTCCATACCAATGCAGCTGAAACCGGCCAGGCTTTCTTAAACCGGGTTCTTCCACCTCAGATCACGGACCCACTGCTCGTCAACGTCACTACCATCATCAGCACCCATGTTGGACCCAACGGGATAGGCTTCGCAGCAGTGGTAAAATAATCGCAATGAAACCATCGATTGAAAAATTACGGAAGTTCTTTCGTTTAGAGGCAGATCGAGGATACGATAACAAAGCAGTGATGGGGGGATTGGCAAATATCCTCTCCAGCTGGGAACTGGAAGCCAGAAAAGACCAGCTTCCAGAACAGCTCATCCAGGCAGTTATCACCCGTCTTCGAGATTATCATCGCTTGAGCGAGGAATCGCGGGAAGTCGCCCTTAAGGGTGTCTGGCAGCGGTTAACCCGGGAAACTGGATTCGATCTATCTTCAGGCCAACCGCAAGAGTCTCCCTCTCAAACCACTGATGACCAGGAACCCCCCACTCCGCAGCCCCAGCCTTCCGATGAGATACCGGATGCGAGCAGTGAAATGCCAGTCCGAGAGGAATCCCCACAAAGCCAGCCGGAGCAAGAAACGGAATCGCCCCCTGAAAAAGCGACACCCGATCAGCCCGCGCCAGCTCCGCCCCCGGATCTGGACTTCGACGCCCCCCTGAGCACAATAAAAGGCATCGGAATCAAAAAAG
>JARROG010000206.1:0-3699 GCA_037384185.1 Anaerolineales bacterium
ATTTGCGGCCAGGGGGTATTTCCTGGTTATTGGTTTTCTTCATGCACTTCTTTCTCCTGGGTCAATGCCCTAATTATATAGGCATTCTAAAAAATGAGCTATGCTACCTAAGAGGGGGTGTAGATAACAAATAAGTCCATTAATTCTTTCCTAGAACGGAAATTACCCCCGGTATAATCCAAATCTGGAAATGAGACCTTGAGACCCAAGAAGGCATGAATGGCGTAAACCGATAACTGGGCTGGCAGCATCTGATTGGATTGGCAACTCCAAGGATCAAGGAAGAGATTATACTGGTTGAATCAGAGAAATTATAAGGAAGGGGAGATTGATGGGCCTAATCTTGAGAACGGGAACTGGAGTTTACGTAAGCCCTGGTCGGGAGGTCATTGCCAGCCAGGAGGACTTATTGGAGCTGATCGGCCTCTGTGGAGAAGCTGGGACTGACCGACTGCTTTTTCCGGGAGGAAGCCTGCCGGAGGATTATTTCGATCTGAGCACTGGTCTGGCGGGAGAGCTGGGTTTGAAATTATCCACCTATCGAATTAAAGCCGCCGTTGTGGTTGATCTGAACGCGGTTCCCAGCCGAAGATTCCGGGAATGGGCTGGGGAGTGCAATCGCGGCCGAGAGATCCATTTTTGCCTTTCTGAGGAGAATGCGGTAGAATGGCTGCTCGCTTGAAGTTGTGGAGTGGCGGTTTTGGATATGAATGGTTCTGAGAATAAATCCCGACGATATCCCCCTTTCTGGGAGAAATTCATCCCTGTTTTTCTGGTAGTGATTACCTTGACCATTCTCGGTTTGATCGTGTTTGCCCTGATTGTCATTCTGGGCTGAACCTGGCTTGTTCGATCCAGCTTCCTTCCTGCCGCCTTCTTTTACTGGATGAGGAGGTCCTGATGAGTTTTCTATATTCGATGCTGCCGTTTATTTCCAGCCTGGTCAGTTTTGTGTTTGCGTTCGTTGTGCTTCGTCGTTATCTTAAGCGGCGCGGCACCCATCTGCTGCTGTGGGGCATCGGGATGATTTTCTATGGCATCGGCGGATTCACTGAAGGGTATTACGGAGTCTGGGGCTGGAACCCCTTGATCTTCAGATTATGGTACCTGTTCGGGGCGATTCTGGTGGCTGCCTGGCTAGGCCAGGGCACGGTGTACCTGCTGGTCAAGAAAAAATGGGCTAACTTGTTAATGATATTGCTGGGGGCGGCTTCCATTTACGGCGCCATTGTGGTTTTTGGAGCGGAGCTGAATCCGGCTCTGATGACCGCCAGTCAGCATACCGGAAGTGAAATGAGCGGCCATGCGATAGTATCCCCGGGCGTCCGCAGTCTGACTCCATTCTTCAATATCTATGGAACCCTGGCCCTGGTAGGCGGGGCGGCTTATTCAGCCTTCATTTTCTGGCGCAAGAAAGTGCTTCTGCACCGCACGATAGGCAATGTGCTGATTGCGGTGGGAGCAATCCTGCCCGCTTTTGGCGGCACCTTCAGCCGGATGGGGATTCCCGGAGCGCTGTATATCAGCGAGTTGTTGGGAGCCGTGATCATCTTCCTGGGATTCCTGAGAGCAGTCACGCCGTTCAAGAACTCCGAAGCCAGTCAGGACTAGACTGGTTTTTCCACTCCACTCGATCAATAAAAAAACCGCCGGCTCTGCGGAAGAGCGGGCGGTTTAAGTTTACCTTACTGCTTCAATTGCTTGATGCATCCAGGTTAGGTTGATTCTCTTTAGACGGGTTTGACGTCAACGGCCTGAAGGCCTTTGTTTCCCTGCTCTACTGAGAACTCAACTTGCTGTTCTTCGCTCAAGGATTTAAATCCATCCATCTGAATTGCGGTGTGATGTACGAATACATCGTCGCCGCTCTGGCGGGAAATAAAACCATAACCCTTGGCATCGTTGAACCATTTGACGGTTCCAATTTCTCTTTCGGACACTTGTGTTGCTCCTTGTTACTTTTGATAGAATTGAAGCAGTGCAATTAGAACAAAAAAACCACCCAGGTTCCGCAAGTCTGGGCAGTTACGATCGTGTTGCCATTACCTACTTCATCTTAACGAGCGTAATCATAGCACACCGGGCAGTTTAAGTCAATCGTACCAGGTCACCAGTATTTCTGCGGAAAATGGTCCAAGGTAGCTCAAGTTCCCGTCAGTACAACGACCTTTCCTGAACTTCTCGCTTTGGGTCAGGAGTAAAATAGGGGTGACCTGACTGCTGGTTGCGGCGAACATTGTCTGGATCTGTTTACTAAAGCGCGCATAGTAGAGCATGACTCCCCCTGGAGGTGCTATGTCAGAGGTTATCTATAAAGAGGAGATTAGATCCAACCTGACCACCATTATATTTGCCAGCCTTTCTCTGGCGTGCCTGACCTTGTTTGCCTGGCGATATGCGGTGGTGGGCTGGAAATTTACCCCCGGACTGTTCTGTTTTCTGGGATTATTCTTCCTGTTCTATACTTTGAATTATCGGACATTGGAAATCCAGATCTCCAGCGATGAGTTGAATCTGAAATTCGGATTGGTAAAATGGACAACAGTATTAGAGAACATCGACTCCTGGCAGCTGGACGATTCTCCCTGGTGGATCAAATATGGTGGGGCCGGAGTGCATTTCGCCGCTGTGCGAGGAAAGTACCGGGCTTATTTTAATTTCCTGGAGTATCCAAGGGTGCTGGTCACCCTGCAGGAAAAACAGGGCTGGGTAAGGCAGTTGTGTTTCACAACCCGCCAGCCGGACCAGGTTCAAGTGCAGCTGCAGAATAGGAGTGAAACGCATGACAGCTAGCTATATTCTCACACCATATTTTTTGGATTCTCCCTTGCCCGGTCTGGAAGCATTGAAGGGTTGGGATTGGATTATCAATCGCCAGCAACTGCCCGAGGGCACACAGCTGGAACGCATGTCCGTTTTGCATAGATTTCTAGCTGATTCCGTAGAATCCGTAGGCAGCAGGGGATTGCTCCCGGTATCCCTTGCCGGGGATTGCTGTACTGCGATTCCCTTCCTGGCAGGCTTGCGGCGGTCCGGCATCAATCCGCTGTTGATCTGGCTGGATGCTCATGGCGATTTCAATACCTGGGAGACTACTCCCAGCGGATTCCTGGGAGGAATGCCGTTAGCGATGCTGGTAGGCAGGGGAGAGCAAACTCTGCTGGAAAACCTGGATCTTGGACCGCTGGCAGAAGATCGGATTATCCTGACCGATGCGCGGGATTTGGACCCTGGCGAAGCGGAGCTGGTAGCTCGTTCGAAGCTTATCCATCTTGAAGACCCTCTGGAGCTGCTGGATTATTCCTTCTCTGGCCAATCTCTCTGGATCCATTTTGATACCGATATCCTTGATCCGGAATTTGTCCCTGCCCAGAATTATCCCGCTCCTGGCGGTGTAACACCCGCGGATCTCGGCAGAGTATTCCAGCATCTGGCTGATACCGGGGATATTGCTGCAGTTTCCCTTTCCTCCTGGGCGCCGGATCTGCCTGGTGCGGAGCAGTCCCGGGATGTCAGCCTGGAGCTGCTGGAGATCCTCTGCGATTAAGCGCTTGGAAGGCCGCTCGCTCAGCCTTCCGAATTTCTTTGCTTGCAGAGCTGTCCCCGGCGAGGCATTCTCACTGTATTGCCAACACTTGTGGATGGCTATTGGCGCGTGTTGTTGTCATTGCGAGCGCAGCGAAGCAAACTGGCTGGCTG
>JARROG010000207.1:0-6763 GCA_037384185.1 Anaerolineales bacterium
GTGTGGAGCGAGAACTGGGAGTTGCCTCGCAATCACCACTGACTTTCCAGGATCTCAGCTTGCCGTTACCCAGGATCCAAAGCGACTCGGTGATCCTTCCGTCAGAAATTCTTGACCGGGTGATGTACTGGGAGGTCGATCCAAATTGGGATGGAAAATTATTTCACAGCCGAGAGCAGGCAGCCAGGCCCTGGAGAAAAGGTGATCTGCGATCTTCCCTGCCCCTCCCTCGTAATCATGCGAAGATTTGCATCCGGGTAGTGCTTATCAGTGGGGAAGTGATCCAGCAGCCTATGTCTTAAATGAAAAACCCCGCCAAGACAGCGGGGCAGATTGGCAGCTTGCCGGGAACTAGGCGTCCAATTTGTAGCCTTTTCCGCGGATGGTGACCAAGAGCTGCGGGTCCTCGGGATCTTTCTCAATGATCTTGCGCAGCCAATTGATATGGACATCCAGGGATCTGGTATCTTCTATGTAGTCTGTTTTCCAGATCTTTTTAAAGAGTGTCTCCCGTTCCACAACCTGGCCCTTTTTATTGATCAGCATCTTCAGCAAGGCTGCCATCCTGGGGGTGACATGTTCCTCGTTTTTATTGCAGCGGACGACCTGCAGGTCAAGGTCAAGCCGGATCGGACCCAGTTTGAGGATATTGTTGCCGTCACTGGGAGTGAAAGGTATGATCCGGTTTTCAAGCTTCCGGATCGTGAAGGGGTGCACCAGCTGGATATCAGCAACGATCTCATTGGTTGGCAAATTATCGGGTGAGTTGATCAGGATCAAGGGAACAGATGGGTGCTCAGCGTTGATGCTCTTGCAGATCCGGGAACCAGTTGTCCGCATGGAAGCAGCATCGATTACCACCACATCTGGCTTTTTCTTGTCGTTAAGCTGGTTGAGGGCATCCTTTCCGGTGCTGACAAATACTACTTTATAGCCTTTAGCTTCCAGGTTAGGAACAAAAGCTGGGATATCGGCCCTTCGTTTACCGGTCCAGAGTATTCGAATTTTTCGGGTAGGTTTGTCAGTCATTAGGTTCCGCCAGCAGAGAAAATCTCTGTTCAGGCCGGGATAGTTGTGTCATTATATCCTGAAAGTCCGTTATCCGCAAATAAGATTTGTTAAGATTGGTCCTGATTTTTTTAAGATTTCCAGGTGGCCTCTTATCAACTGAGAGAACACAAATCGGCCGGTTTCGTTGCTACCTGATTTTACATAAATCGAATCTTTATGGTACCCCATTTGATTGGTTGTATGGAATCTGAAAGGTATTTTCAGGTAGTGTTACAATTTGATTGTCGTCCATTCAGGGAACGGGATATCACTATGCTCATCCATTCAGCCGCCCAGGTTGTCAGTCCCAAGGGGGGACCACAGCGCGGAAATGATTTGGGAGATCTCAGGATCATTCCAGAGGGAGCGGTCTTGATTCGCTCCGGGAAGATCCTGGAAATTGCTCCCTCAGCGGATCTGCTGGCTGCCTACCCCGCCGAGGAACGCTGGGATGCAGGGGGAAAAGTCCTCCTGCCCGGGTTTGTCGATCCTCATACCCACGTTGTGTGGGCCGGCGATAGGGCCCTGGAATTTGAAAGTCGGCTGGCTGGAATGAGCTACCTGGAAATCCTGGAATCTGGAGGAGGGATTCTTTCAACAGTGCAGGCGACCCGTCAGGCATCGTTGGAAGAATTGAAAAGGCAGACCCGCAGCAGGATTCAGAGCATGTTTTCCCATGGAACTACCACGCTGGAAGCGAAGTCTGGTTATGGATTGGACCAGGAGACCGAGATGAAATGTCTCCAGGCCCTTCTCGAGCTGGACGGGGAAGTTCCCGCGGATATTGTGCTCACCTACCTGGGGGCCCATGCGGTTCCCCCGGAATACCGGGGAGACCCGGCTGGATATACAGACTATCTCTGCAGCCAGCTCCTGCCTGATCTGGTTGGTTGGTGGTCACTGCACACGGATAAACCGCTGCCTTTTGTGGATGTGTTTTGTGAGCGGGGAGCATTTGATCTGCAGCACAGCCGCCGGATCCTGGAAAAAGCCCGGGAGCTTGGATTCCCAACCAAGATCCATGCGGATGAGTTCCAGAACCTGGGCGGTGCAAAATTAGCTGCTGAGTTGGGGGCTGTCTCGGCGGACCATCTGGTGGTTACCTCCCCAGAGGATATTGAGGCTCTTGGTCAGTCAGACACCGTCGCGGTAGCCCTGCCTTGCACACCTTTCGGTTTAGCAGAGCCAGAATATACTCCGGCAAAGCAGATCCTTAGGGCGAATGGGGTGCTGGCAATTGCCACGGATCTCAATCCAGGAACTGCCTGGTGTGAGAGCATGCAGTTTGCCATCGCACTGGCCTGCCGTTATCTGAAACTGACACCTGCTCAAGCCCTGGCTGCGAGCACCATCAATGCCGCTGCAGCCATCGGACAGGCAGACAGGGTGGGTTCGCTGGATCCCGGGAAAGATGCGGATATTATCCTGCTGGATGTTCCTGACTACCGCCATCTTGGCTACAGATTCGGGACCAACCTGGTCAGCGCTGTCATTAAGAAAGGAAAGCCTTATTACGTTGGAGAGGAACGGTGAATCTCATGGACAACACGCTGCTGATCTGGATAGCCATCGCTGCTGTGGGATTGTTTATCCTGCGATTTATCCTCAAAGTCACGAAAAAGATCCTCACCCTGGCGTTCATGGTGGGGTTGGCAGTGGGCTTGTATCTATTTGTCACTCAGTATGCACTGCCTGCTCTCTCCCTTCCCTGAACCTAGTTTTATTGAACCCTTGAGCGATAGAATCCGAGAATGCCTACCATAGCTGAGGCCCGAAATTATTATCCAACAGATGATCCTGTACATGGCTTTTCCCATGTCCTGCGAGTTTACCGCTTGTGCGAGCGGATTGGTCAGGCAGAAGGTGCGGATCTGCGGATCCTCCGGGCAGCAGCTCTGCTGCATGATGTGGAAGGGGATGTTGATCTTCGGGAAGGACATCATCTTTCTGCAGCGAAATTTGCCAGGGATATCCTGAAAAAAGAGGGGTGGACGGAGGGGGATATTGAGTCTGTAGCTCACTGCATTCGAGCCCACCGCTTTCGCGACGATCGGGAGCAGCCCCGAACCATGGAGGCTCAGGTGTTATTCGACGCTGATAAGCTGGATGCTATTGGCGCGGTGGGGGTCGCCCGGGCGGTTGCTTACGCTGTGCGGGCAGGGATGGATGTCTACGCTCCCCCTTCCCAGCAATACCTGAAGACCGGAAAGCTGGCTGCGGGAGAATCTGGATTAACCGCGGTTGAGCAGATCCTGCAGTTCTTCGAAACTTACCCGGGAGGTCAGGTCCAGACTGAGAGGCGTTACGGCGACAGCCCGCTGGTTGATCACTGTGTAAGAATCCGTCCCCGGATCAGACTGATCATAATCATGGGCCAGATCGTATCCCATTTTGACATTATTCTTTTGGGGATTCTTCTGCTGAGTGTTCGGTTCATAGAACCGCCGGGTGGACAGCCTGGCGATCTGCCAGGGGGTTCCCGGATCTGCGTCAGCAGGGACTTCAACTTTAAGAACCTGGACGTCATCAGGCATGGAGCGGGTGAGCAGCTTTTCAGCGAAGTATTTCGTAAAGTACCCGGCAGCACTGAAATCGATCTCCCTGGAATAGCTGGCATGGAATTCCTTGGCGGTTTCCAATGAAATGGCCAGGGAGGGAATACCTGCGGAAGCACCCTCCAGAGCAGCCCCAACCGTACCGGAGATGGTCACGCCGGATCCAACGTTCAAGCCATAATTGATCCCGGATACGACCAGGTCGGGTTGATCGTTGCCCAGGCCAAGAACGCCGTACAGCACGGCCATCGCCGGTGTGCCTCCCAGGGAATGTACGGTCCATTCTTTCCCGTTCACGAGCAGGGATTCCTGGTGGACATCGCCGTCTAAAAAGGATGGAAAGCTGCGCCCGGTACCCGAGGATTGTTCCTTGGGGGCGACGACGGTCACGAATCCGAGCTCATCGAGGGCTTCGGCCGCAGCCCACAACCCGGGACTTTTGATACCATCATCATTGGTCAATAGGATTTGCGGTTCTTTATTCATAGGAAGTCTTCCAGAAAAAAGAGCGGTTCTAACCGCTCATTTCAATCAGGCACCCTCGGCGTGATTCGAACACGCGACCCCTTACTCCGCAAGCAAGTGCTCTATCCACTGAGCTACGAGGGCATAACATTTCTGGCGGGGAGGGTGGGATTCGAACCCACGGTCGAGCTTTAAACCCGACAACCGCTTAGCAGGCGGCCCCAATCAGCCACTCTGGCACCTCCCCGGGGGAGAGTTGTGAAGCGGAGGGAGAGGGATTCGAACCCCCGGTGGGCTTTAACACCCACAGCTGTTTTCAAGACAGCCGCCTTCGTCCACTCGGCCATCCCTCCCGGTCCTTGGTTCTCCGAGCGGAGAAATTTTACCATAGCTGATATCGACAGGCAATGTACAGCAGCTTTCCTCCCCTTGACGGAGACACCCAGCCAAGCTAAAATGTGCTCTCGCGGATGGCTCCGTTAGAGGACCTGTCATCCGCTGTTTTTTATGTCACGCATAGGATCACAAAGTTATGTTTGAACAGCTGACCAGCCGCCTGGATGAGATCTTCTATAACCTGCGACGGCGGGGAAAATTATCTGAAAAGGACGTGGACGCTGCCATGCGGGAAATCCGCCTGGCGCTGCTGGAAGCTGATGTTCAATACGCTGTGGTCCGGGATTTCATAAGCCGGGTGAAGGAGCAAACGGTGGGACAGGAAGTCTCACGAGCTCTGAATCCTGGTCAGCAGGTGGTGAAGATCGTCCATCAGGAATTGATTGAAATCCTGGGCGACCCTGCCCCGCTGGAGAAACCATCAGATTCCCCTCTGGTGATTCTGCTGGCAGGGCTGCAGGGCTCCGGGAAAACCACGTCAACTGGAAAGCTCGGACGCTTCTTGAAAAAGCGCGGCGAAAAGGTGCTGCTGGTTGCGGCCGATCCCTACCGGCCTGCGGCAGCGGACCAGCTTTTAAGCCTGGGAAGTCAACTGGCTATCCCGGTGCTGGCAGATCCCTCACTGCAGCCTGCCCAGCTGGCGAAAGCAGCTCTGCAGCAGGCGAGGGAGACTGCCAGCACGGCAGTGATCCTGGATACTGCAGGACGATCCCAGATCGATTCCGAACTAATGGATGAGCTGGGAGCAGTCCAGCGGGCAGCCAACCCCCAGGAGATTCTGCTGGTGGTGGACGCCATGATCGGTCAGGAAGCAGTCAATATCGCCCAGGGTTTTTTAGAAACCGTGCCCCTGACCGGTTTGATCATGAGCAAGATGGACGGCGATGCCCGGGGCGGATCCGCCATTTCTATTCGATCAGTGACTGGTGTGCCGATCAAATTCCTGGGTACAGGCGAAAGCCTGGATGCTTTGGAATCCTTTGATCCCTCTCGATTGGCATCCCGGATTTTGGGAATGGGCGATGTGATTGGATTGATCGAACGGGCGGAAGAAAGCATGGATTTGGAAGCCGCCCAGCAAGGGGCAGCTCGTATGCTGTCCGGGGATTTTACACTGGATGATTTTTCCCAGCAGATTTCCCAAGTCTTGAAAATGGGACCGATTGGCAAGATCCTGGGCATGCTTCCGGGAGAATTTGGTAAAATTTCCCAATCAATCGATCCTCAGCAGGCTGAGAAGCAGGTGCGCACCACCCAGGCGATCATCTATTCGATGACCCCTGAGGAGAGGCAAAATCCCAAGATCCTCAATGCCAGCAGGCGGAAACGGATTGCAGCGGGATCCGGGACCGAGGTGTACGATGTAAACCAGCTGATCAAACAGTATCGCGAAGCAAAAAAGATGATGGATCAGCTCAAAAAATCTGGCTTTGGAAAACTGCCTGGTTTCTCTTAATAAAATTGGATATAGTGTATAATAGTCTCCGCTGTGTTAACACACAGCGGCTTGATGCAGGAAAAAATTAAGGAGTACAAGTTATGGTTCGAATTCGATTACGCCGTGCTGGCGGCAAAGGGCAGCCCACTCACCGTATTGTGGCTGCTGATAGGGAAAGTCCCCGTGATGGCCGTTTCCTGGAGATTCTGGGAGATTACAACCCACGCACTGAACCCGCAACTATCCGGGTCAATGAAGAACGAGTGTATCACTGGCTGAGTGTTGGCGCCCAGCCGAGTAAATCTGTTCTGCAAGTCTTTAGAACTATCGGTTTGATGGAGCGCTATCAGCGCTATAAAGACGGTGAAGACCTCGAGGTTTTAATCGAGGAAGGAAAACAGGTCGAGAAGGACCGCAAAGTTGATCCCCGAACCCGTCGGGATGACCTGGTCAAGGAATCCAAACCCAAGAAGGCTGAGGAAGCACCGGAAGCCGAAGCGGTGGTGTCTGTGACCGGCCAAAGCCCTGAAGCCGAGGTGCCAGCCCCGGCCCAGGCCGCGGCCGAATAGGAGGAGCGCCATGTTGGGTACGATAGATCTGAACAAGAGCCTGACCCGCGAGGAATATGTCCGGGACCTGATCCGCTACCAGCTCCAACTGCGGGTCCTGGCCTATCAGCTCTACGTGCAAAAGCGCCCGATGGTCATCGTCTATGAGGGCTGGGATGCAGGCGGCAAGGGTGGCAACATCAAGCGCGTCACCGAGAAACTGGACCCCCGCGGCTACGAGGTCTTTCCCATTGCGGCGCCCCAGGGTGAGGACAAGACCCACCACTACCTGTGGAGATTCTGGCGCCGCC
>JARROG010000208.1:0-3650 GCA_037384185.1 Anaerolineales bacterium
AGAAGATCGGTCTGTTTGGATATTATGAATGCATTGACGATCCAGCGGCTTCCCGGCTGCTGCTCCAGGCTGCAGCAGATTGGCTGCGGGAGAGAGGTATGGTATCAATGCGGGGTCCCTGGACATTTGTGTCCCAGGAATGGGGGCTGGTCGTGGAAGGCTTTACTCCTCCACCCTGCATAATGGCGCCTTACAATCCGCCTTATTATGACCGCCAGCTCACCGAGTTTGGACTCGGCAAGGTCAAGGACCTGATTTGTTATTACATCTCTGGAAGAGAGGATTACCAGATCCCAGCTCGCATCCTGACCCTGACTGACCGGGTCGCCAGGCGCTATGGGGTCACTGTCCGGCCAGTGGATATGTCCCGCTATGAGGAAGAGGTGGAAACATTCCTGGAATTATCCAATGCCAGTATTATCGATAACTGGGGCTATTCGCCGGTCACGGACAGGGAAGCGGAAGCACTCGCCAGGGATCTCAAACAGGTCATCCAGCCCAAAGGAGTTCTTTTTGCTGAGGATCGGGAAGGGAGGCCGATTGGTTTTGCCATTGCCCTCCCGGATATCAACCTGCTCCTCAAAGGGCTGAATGGCCGGCTGCTGCCATTGGGTTGGCTGAAGCTGCTGTGGGGCATCCCCCGCCTGACCAGCTACCGGATGTTCGCCCTGGGCGTCATTCCTGAATACCAAGGGCTGGGCATCGACAGCCTGATCTACCGGGCTCTTTATGAATCGCTCTTCACTTCCGATCTGTGGATGGAGATCAACTATGTGCTGGAGGACAACTATCCCATGAATAATGCCATCCGCAAGCTGCTGGCAAAGTTCCTCCGGCGCTATCGGATCTATCAGAAGAAGCTCTGATCGCCGCTTAAGCTGTAAGGAAGTTATATGTCGACCTCAGATGTTTTTGCATTCCGCTTTAAGCGTGGCGGGCTGCTGCCGCTGCTGACTGCTCTACTGGTGACCATTATCTGGTCTTCCACGTTCGTGATCGTCAAGTTCGGCCTGGAAACACTTGGCCCTCTGACCATCGCTGGTTTACGCTACACTGTAGGTGCTTGCGCGCTGCTGCCGTTCCTGTTCCTGAGGAAAACTGAGAGAAAACCAATTTCAAGGAGTCTCTGGCTGCGATTGATCCTGATCGGTATCAGTTCTTACACCATTGGCAATGGTGCCTTGTTCTGGGGATTGAAATTTGTCCCGGCTACAACTGGTTCATTTCTGATGGGTTTGATCCCGTTATTGGTGATGATCGGAGGTGCGATTTTCCTGCGGGAGTTCCCCACTGGTTGGCAGATCCTGGGTGTGCTGATCTCTTTGCTTGGCAGCGGAGTTTTCTTCTGGGGCGGATTAAAGCCTGGGGAGCCGCTGGGCATTGCCGTCCTGGCTTTTGGGCTGGTGGGATTCATGGCTTTCAGTCTGCTGGGCCGGGGAATTGCCCGGGAGCGATCCCTGGACACCCTGGCTCTGACCACCCTGCCGCTGTTGATCGGCGGCCTGGTTTCGGTCTTCCTGGCTCTGGGGGTGGAAGGGGTTCCGAAGTTCACTCCCCGCGCGATCCTGGTTGTCCTCTGGCTGGCACTGGTAAATACCTCGCTGGGTTATCTGCTCTACAACCATGCCCTTCGGGACCTGACTGCCCTGGAGATGAACATGGTAATGAACTTAACTCCCCTGTTTACGGCCCTGTTCAGCTGGCTGCTGTTGGGCGAAAGACTGAAAATCTACCAGGGCATCGGCATGCTGGTGATGATCGCTGGTGTTGTCTTGGTGCAGGTTGGCAAGGTAAATCACAGGGGGAATGCCCTCAAAGCGGTAGATTGAGATGATGCTCTTTTCAATACTGGCGGTGATTTTTCTCACCACCTTGATCCGTTCCACCCTGGGTTTTGGAAATGCCCTGCTGGCTATGCCCCTGCTGACTCTGCTGATCGGGGTCAGACAAGCATCTCCGATCGTCGCTCTGATCGGGCTGGTGATCTCGGTTTTGATGCTGCTGCAGGGCTGGCAGTCGCTCCGCTGGCGGGAAATCCTGGCTTTGCTGCTGGCCTCCCTACCAGGGATTGTGCTTGGTTTGCTGCTGCTGACAGCTGTTCCTGAACGGTTCGTGAACTGGATTCTGGGGGTAGTGCTGGTTGGGTTTGGCATATACAGCCTGGTCGGCATCCGGCTTCCTGTGATCAAGAGCGGTTGGTTGGCTGTGCCCCTTGGGTTTCTGGCTGGCGTGTTGGGTGGAGCCTACAACACCAATGGGCCGCCGATCATTATCTATGGGGTATTCCGGGGTTGGGAGAAGGACCAGTTCAGGGTTTCTTTGCAGGGATTCTTTTTGATCTCCAATCTGCTGATCGTTGCCGGTCACGGCCTGGCAGGATTATGGACCGGTCCGGTGTTGGTGATCTTTCTGGAGGGCATCCTGCCGGCAGCTGCCGGCGTCTACCTCGGGGAGCGGATTGCTGCTAATATTCCCCAGAAAAGATTTGATCGGCTCGTCTCTGGGTTCTTGATCCTGATGGGTTTGGCTATGTTTCTATAAAATGTAACTAAAAGGCAGGTTCAGCTTGCCTCCCGTCCCCCATCTTCCAGGCTCATCAAGGCTTTCGAGAAGAAACCGCCGACGCCAAAGCCAACATTCAGCAGCGCTCCCAAAATGTACCAGATCTGGATTGAGACTGTTTCCGAAAGCGGGCCGGCTATGATCAGCCCGAGGGGCGACATGGCGCTTGCCAGGCTGCCAACCAGGGTAAACACCCGACCTTGCATGGCCGGGTCGACAACGCTCTGCAGTACCGCGTTGATCGGTCCGTTGATGAGGGAGATCATAATTCCGACCAGTAAGATCCCACCGATGGCAGGGATCATCATGTTTTCCGCAGCAAAACCGATCACTCCCAGCCCCACGGCCAGGCCGATCAAACCCATCAAGGATGTGTGAATCTTTTTCTTAAATCCCCCCCAGACACCCAGAAGCAGGCCGCCGACTACCGCACCGATCCCAAATGCCGATTCGAACCAGCCCAGCTGTAAGGCACCGCCATTAAAATGCTCCCTGACGAGCAGCGGCAGGAGTGCGAATGCCGGGCCAACGACCATATTGATGAACAGGGCCATCACCAGCACGGCTATCAGGCCGGGCCAGCCCTTGATGTAGTTCAAACCATCTTTGAAATCTTCCCAGACTGAAGAGGCCAGGTTCTCCTTTTGGGACAGCCGGGTATTTTCCGGCTGGGGGATGGCGATGAACAGCAGTGGAACAACAGCGAATCATGCCGAAACGACATCGATGGTCAGCACGCCCTGGACATGCAGGGCCTCCAGCAGCAAGGCGCCCAGGGGAGCGGAGACACTGTTCAGGCCGTTGGAGAGTGAAGCGTTCAATCCTTGGATCCGGGTGAGATGTTCTTTGGGCACCATCAGCGTGGTGCTGGCGGTCATAGCGGGAGTGTGGAATCCCCCGCCCAGACTGCGCAGGAACAAGGCCACGTATACCATCCAGATTTGGGCCCAACCCATGTAGAACAGGTAAGCCAGGACCAGGGTGACCAGGGCAATCCCGCTGTCAGCGTAAAGCATGATCCTGCGCCGGTTCCAGCGGTCTACCAGCGCTCCTACGAAAGGCCCCAGGACCACTGTAGGAAGCATACC
>JARROG010000209.1:0-4315 GCA_037384185.1 Anaerolineales bacterium
GGGTGGTCAAAGTGAAAAAGGGGTTGGCTTGATCCATCGTGCAGCCTCACGGGATATCAGCGGACAGGTAGCTCAACGATTATGGGGCTCCAATCACGCCTATAAGAAGCTCTGGCCAAATGAACTTCAAGCTGTCCTAGAGATCCGAATACCGGCTGCAGTCAGCGGAGCACTGGGTTGGAATCAACTGCCCGCAGGAATTCCAGAAAGGGAGAATAACGGGAAAGAGTATTACAGCTACAGTGAAACAGTTGAATCCAAGAATATATCTGATGCTGAACGGCTGATCGAGATCGAAGACGATCTGGATCTGGAAACCGGACCGCAAAGAAAACGGGCGAAAGGGAACTTTCCCATGTACATCGTTTTCTCGACCCGGAAAGGGCTGGAGAGGAAGTACGGTCCCGAAACAGCTGCCATTATCATCGAACAGATGAAAAAGACCACCTATGCCGTGCGGCTTAAGCCGGGATGGGGCGCTGTCATGCTGCTGGCGGATGATCCATCCAGTATGGCTAACTTTGGATTAAAGCCCACGATAGCAGATGATCCCTGGGCATTGAAACTGGCGCTTGTGGACCTGGAAGATGTCCTGGCCAGCAAAGGACTGATGATTGGCGCAGTGCTGATCGTTGGCGGTCCGGACGTAGTGCCATACCATAATCTTCCCAATCCAGTGGCAGATGTTGACCCCGAGGTGCCCTCTGATAACCCTGGATCGGCGAATGAAAGGAGTGGCACTCGAAATGGGAATTCTTATTTTGGAGTAGCTCAATGAAAGTTTACACCTATTCAGAGGCTAGACAGAAATTTTCCGAGGTTCTCAACGCCGCCCGAACAGAGGAGGTAATTGTTAAAAGCAGGAAGTATTCAAAATCATCCGGGAGAAGGGCGATATGGTGACGTCTCCGCCCTTCGGAAAGGAAACTGAAATACCAGTACCCATCACCCGCTATGGTTATTTCAACCTGCACGGGGTTGAAGATTCGCCGGATTGGTACGGCCAGAAAGATTTCACAAACGGGAGCACCGGACCCGATTATCCCATCGCGCTACGCCCCCAAGATATCAATGCCTACGAAGATGCTCCCCTATTTGTGTTCTCTGAAGCCTGTTACGGGGTTCACCTGAAAGGCAGGGAGATTGAGGATTCCATCTCCTTGAAATATCTCTCCCGAGGTTCTCATGCAGTCGTTGGCTCCTCCGTGACTGCCTACGGCTCTGTTGCCCCTCCTCTGATCGCCGCTGACTTACTGGCAGGATATTACTGGAAATTCATCAACCAGGGAGTATACAGCGGCATTGCACTGCAAAAAGCCAAAATCGAATTGGCGCGGGAAATGAATGCCCGCCAGGGATACCTGGATGGAGAAGATCAGAAAACACTGATCTCCTTCCTGCATTTTGGAGATCCGCTGGCCAGTCCAGAAACAGCAGAACGTAAGGAAACCAAGTCAGTTGTAGAGCCGCGCTACACTCCGGCTGAGGTGAAAACAGTTTGTGACCGCTCCAATCTGACAACTGACATCCCCTCTGCCACCTTGATGCATGTCAAACATGTTGTCAAACGTTATCTACCGGGAATGGAAGGGGCAGAAATGGTGCTGAGCACTGAAAAAGATGTCTGCAGAGGAGAAGGCCACCAATGCGCTACCGCCAGGTTTGGAAGTAAAGTCCATCAGGAAACTCTGGGGCAGCGCCATGTAGTCACCCTAAGCAAACAATACGCAATTCCTCAGTATAGTGGAAATACCATTCACCGCCATTATGCCCGGGTGACCTTCGACAAATCCGGAAAAATGGTCAAGTTGGCTGTCTCAAGATAATCTCGACGCTACTTCAATCGAGTTTAATGGAAAACATCCCGTACTGGAAAAAACCCAGTGCGGGATGTCTATTGATTCAGTCGAACTCAATTCTTATTCTTGAAGTTGATCCAAACCTTCCCAATCCTGGGCTGCTGCCAGAGCCGCCTGCTGCTGCCAGGAAGGTATTTTTCCTGCAGGGAGCTGATGTTCCTGCACAAGCGCTGTAATTTTCTCCTCATCCAGCAAAGCCAGCTGCTCAAAGGTAAAGATGCCAGCCTGGTAGAGTACGCCGGCTGTTTTCGGTCCAATACCTTTAATGAGCTGAAAATCATCCCTCTTTAACGGAGCTTTGACAACTCTGGTTCGGGGTGCCTTAATTTCAACAGAAGCAGTGCGCTTATAACTGGGCAAAAAGAACCAGCGTAGAAACCAATAGGCCATCATGCCAAGAGGCAGGAATACAAAAATAGTCCAGATCCATCCAGGAATCAGCCTTCTTCTCTTTTCAGCTTCACAAGACACCTATTCCCTCCTTATGGTCAAGCTCATCTGAACAGCTTACCTATTATAACATTTCCCCGCTAGCCATCCTCTGACATCATAATGAAGAGAGGCTTCATGGCGAATTTCTTATAGTGGGGACGCAGTCGATCTGTGTTGTAGAAACGTTCAACATCGACAGTTTTGCTTTTCCCTGTCAGCACCTCGATGGGCAGATTGTCATACCGGCCATTCCTGAGCACAACCAGCCTACCGTGCACGCCCTCCAATATCAGATCCAGCGCCAAATTCCCATACGCCATGGGCACGATGGAATCGATCGCATCCGGACTGCCGCCTCGCACCAGGTACGCCAGTTTCTGATTGACAATATTGATCTTTTTGCCGTCGTTATATTTCATTGAGCGATGTTTGAGCTCCTCCGAGACCAGGTCTCCGATACCGCCCAATTTTTTGTGGCCATAGGCATCTGCCTTATTATCCGCAAAAACCATTTCTCCCCCCTTGAACATGGCACCTTCCGATACCAGGACAATGGAATAATGGCTGGGATTCTTATAGCGATCCTCTGCCAATAGCTCAGTCAGCTTCTCAATATCAAACTTGTATTCGGGAATCACACAACGATTTGCCGCGCCGGCCATTGTGGGGAGCATGGCGGTGAACCCAGCGTATCTGCCGAAAACCTCCAGGACCAGGAATCGCTCGTGGGATCCAGCTGTGGTTCTGAGATTGTTGACAATTTCAATTGTGCGGGTGACAGCAGTGCTGAAACCAATGCAGTAATCCGTACCCGGGACGTCATTATCCATGGTTTTGGGGATCGCAACCACTTTTACGCCTTTTTGATACAGCTCAACTCCATAGCTCAGAGTGTCATCCCCGCCGATCGGGATCAGGTAATCAATCCCCAGATGATCCAGGTTTTTGATCACTTCCGGCGTGAGATCGTTGACTTCCTGATCATATTTATCCCGCAAGTGAGGGGGAACATCCTCTTTCTTGACATTACTGGGGCGAGTCCGGGAAGTGTGCAAGAATGTCCCGCCAGTTCGACCCATTTTGTTTACCCGTGTTTCTGTCAGAACCTCATAATTGAACTGATTGTCGGCATTTTTTTCCTTTCTAAGCTCCATAATGCCCGCCCAACCGCGGCGCAGGCCGATAACCTCGTATCCCTCCCGCAGTGCCCGGATGGTCACCGCCCGAATGGCTGGATTCAATCCAGGAACGTCCCCTCCGCCAGTGAGAATACCGATAACTCCTTTGATCTTTTTTACTGCTGCCATACAACTTCCTCCAAAATTAACACTAACCTTTTTTGTTCACATCCATTATAGACGACATTTACCTTCTGTGGATTTCAATTTGATTTCAGGGAAGTTCAGCCACCACCCTGCCCATCTGGGAGGTATCGTAACCCGGTCTTTCCCTGACCGCAGCCCGGAAGGAATCGTCATTGAGCAGCTCAAACAGGGGTGTCAGCAAATCAGAGTCAGCGTATTCCAGGGGTACGATCAGATCGTACCGCTCTGTGAACAGCGGCAGGAAATCCAGGTCCAGGGCATATGAAGCTGCTTCGATCCCGAGGGCACAGTCCGCTCTGCCTGATTTCACCAGGGCTGCCGCTGCCAGGTGAGTAAATTCCTCGTGTTCATAACCCTGAATATCAGTTGGAGATATTCCTTTCTGCTCCAGATGATAATCTAACAGCAGCCGGGTGCCTGAACCGCGCTGACGGTTGACAAATGTGGTCCCTTCCTGAGCCAGATCTTCAAGACTTTTGATGTTTTTAGGATTTCCAGACGCCAGGAAAAGGCCCTGAGTTCTACCAACTAATGTGACTATACGCACCGGAAGATCAGGTACATACTGCTTGAGATAGGCAATATTATATTCTCCGCTTTCTGGATCCAGCAAATGTGACCCTGCCAAATGGGTTTCTCCCCTCTTCAACGCCAGAATGCCTCCCAGGCTGCCGACATTAACTGATGTCAACCGCCTCT
>JARROG010000210.1:0-3600 GCA_037384185.1 Anaerolineales bacterium
CTGCAGGACCAGACAATTGTCCTTGACATCCATGGAGGTGGCACCCAGGTGAAGGGCTCCCCCAGCCAGCGGACACTGGGCAGCAAACACCTGCAATTCTGCCATCAAATCATGTTTGAGTTGGCTTTCCAACTCGAGGGAGCGTTTAAGATCCAAATGATCTTGATTATCTCGCAGCTGTGTAACCTGGTCTTCTGTCAGCAGCCCATAAGGTACCTGGGCCTCTGCCAGCACGACCCAGATCCTGCGCCAGAGAATCCTCGTATGCTCCAGGCTCCAGATCTGCCTCATTTCAGGGGATCCATACCGCCACGAGAAAGGAGATTGATATATTGAATGTTCGTCCATAGGTTTCCCAGAGAGTATTCAGGTCTAGATCAGACAAATGAACCACTCACATTATAAACCCTGTCGGCTATTCCATAACCGAGAAGCAGGGCTCATCCAAATTCTCTCTCCCTCACGAAGCTGATAGGTATCTGAGCGCTGCTCTTGTGATAAAATCCTTTCATTAAAGAATACAGAGGCCTGGAGTTAAGGCATTATAATAAATTGAGTCACATGAACCTCAGGGAGGTTTGATCTGGAAACAAGAAAGATCACCCAGAATCTGGACAAACGTTCCAAAACCCTCGAATACCTCCAGCCAGGGACGAAATTAGAGGGCCGGTATAAGATCCTTTCCACGGTTGGCCGGGGCGGGATGGGTGCTGTGTATCGGGCGCAGGACCTCCGCTTCAAGGTTGAAAAGATCGTGGCCGTCAAAGAGATGATCAACAAGGCCACGGATCCGGAAATCCAGAAAACCATTGTGGAAGGGTTCGAGCGAGAAGCTAATATCCTCGCCACCGTCAGCCATCCATCCATACCTACAATCTACGATTATTTCACACTCGGCACCCGATCCTACCTGGTAATGGAATTCATCGAAGGTGACAACCTGGAGATCAAGCTCCAACAGCGTCGATCACCATTCAGCGAAGAAGAAGTGATTGCCTGGGGAATTGCCCTCTGTGACGTTTTGGACTACCTCCACACCCACGAACCGACGCCTATCATCTTTCGGGATATCAAACCCGCCAATGTGATGATCACCCGCCGCAATCAGGTCAGGCTGGTTGACTTCGGCATTGCGAAAACCTTTCAGACAGGTGCGAAAGGCACGATGATCGGAACCGAGGGCTACTCTCCACCTGAACAGTACCGGGGAGAAGCCTCTCCATCAGTCGATATCTATGCCCTGGGAGCTACTCTTCACCACCTGCTCACCAATCAGGATCCCCGCACCGAACCCCCCTTTACCTTTGATGAAAGACCCATCCGGGACGCAAATCCCGCTATCAGTGTCGGTCTGGAAACCATCGTCAACACAGCGCTGATGTACACTCCCACCGATCGCTTCGAGGATGCGGCTACCATGCGCAAAACCTTGATCGCTCTGGCCCAGAAAACCGGGATGCTGGAAGAAGAAATCTCAGTAGCCCAGGCCACTCAGCTCTTCCAGGACCAGAGCCACTCCCCGATCTGGACCTTCACATGTGAGGATGAGATCCGCGGCACACCCAGCTATACGGACGGCGTGATCTACATCGGTTCTTATGATCACAACATGTATGCCCTGGAAGCAGATAACGGTAAATTCATTTGGAAATATGCAGCTAACGGCGGCATTGTCAGCAAACCTGCGATTTATGACAACAAGGTATTTTTTGGATCTGTGGATCAGAACATCCACGCCATTTCCTGCCGGGGCGGGAAGAAGGTCTGGGTCCAGCCCACCGATGGAGCCATCTACTCTTCACCAACCATCGCTGAAGGGCACCTCTTCATCGGTTCCGATGATGAATACCTCCACGTCCTGAATGTATTGGCAGGACGGGAAGCCTGGCGGGTCAATTTGGGTTCTCGGGTGCGGTCGAGCCCTCTTGTCGCTAAGGAATCGGTATTTGTAGGCTGCGAAAGCGGCGAAATTCAGTGTTATGATTTCGGCGGCGACATTCGCTGGAGGACATCTGCCAAACGGGCTGTAACGGCATCTCCCCATTATGATGACAATGTTGTCTACATCACCTCCCTGGACGGTATGCTCTACGCGATCGACGCGAAATCAGGATGGGTGATTTGGCGCTACCGGATGGAAAGTGGGTCAATCTCTACCCCCACCACCAACGAGAACCACGTTTATGTGGGCTCTGCAGATAACACCTTTTACTGCCTGAATACCAAATCAGCTAAAAAAGTCTGGAGCTACGATACGGATAACCAGATAAACAGCTCGCCGGTCTATTACAAAGGGGCTGTTTATTTCTGCAATGTGGATGGCCTGGTGTTCAGCCTGCACGCAGCCAGCGGCAGGCTGCGCTGGAAATATCAAACCGAGGGCCAGATTACAGGCTCTCCGATTATCGTTGATGATGTTCTCTTCGTCGGCTCGTCGGATAACAAGATATACGCCTTACCAGCATAGTCACAGCAACAGGGAAAAGATGATCAATAGACTGCGAACTACTTTCAAGCGCCTCTTTCAGCCAGTAAACAAAGCCACCGAAGTAGAACACCAGACGACGGAAACATCCGTTGATACCAAAGAGCTGACCAAGGAAACCGCTCCGGTTGTTGAAGAACAGAAAGCAGGTTACAGTTCGCCCCACATCCAGGTTGGCTACGGTCTTTCTACTGGAAAACAGCGGACTCACAACGAAGATGCCTTTTTCACCCTGACGACCATGTTCTCCTACAATGAATCAGAGTTACCCTTCGGCTTATACGTGGTTGCCGACGGTATGGGTGGACACAAGAACGGTGAGATTGCCAGCGAACTCGCTATTCGCACGGTCGTTGGAACCCTGCTGACTGAAATCTACGTACCATTGATGGGATTGAACCCTGAACCGGGAGAATTGTCCTTCCGGGAGGTCTTCTCGAAAGGAATCGAAAAAGCTAACTCGGAGATCATTGCCAACTCCTACGGGGGCGGGACTACGCTGACCGCCATTCTGGTCATTGGGGACCAGATGACGATTGCCCATGTGGGAGACAGCCGGGTGTATTCAATCGATAAATCAGGCAGCATGGAAGCCCTCACGCGCGATCATTCTCTGGTAAAAAGGCTGCAGGAGTTGGGACAAATAACCGCGGAGGAAGCGGCGGTCCATCCCCAGCGCAATGTGCTCTACCGGGCATTGGGGCAGGGCGAACCCTTCGATCCGGAGATCATTTCGACTGCCAGACCGAACAACGGGTCGCTGCTGGTCTGTTCAGATGGCCTCTGGAATATTGTCGGTCAGGAAGGGATGCAGGCCATATTCAAATCCGGGATCTCTCCACAGGATCGATGTGATAGGCTGATCGATGCGGCTAACGATGCTGGTGGTCCAGACAATATATCTGCGATCGTTGTGGAGTTCTCCTGATCCTATCTAGGAGCTTATGCCTGATAAAACTGACTTTTACCAGCGGTTGAATATCGACACGGGGGCATCTGAAGAGGCAATTAAAAGAGCCTATCGGATGGCTGTTAAAAGAGCACATCCCGACGTTAATAAAAATCCAGGTGCTACCCAGATGTTCCTGGATATCCAAGAAGCTTATCAGATCCTC
>JARROG010000211.1:0-3595 GCA_037384185.1 Anaerolineales bacterium
GATCCAGTGGAATATGACCAAGCGATAAGTCCATCACCCGCTCTTTGACATGCAGAGTAAGAAATAATCTTCCCATTGTAATCCAGGTCGCTTTTCTTTCAAGCTTGAATTCCGGCACACATAGAACAGATTGCCGGAATGGATGTGCTGCATCCATTCCGGCCGGTGAAAAAACTCAGATAGCTCAGGATGGCGCATGACACATATTCTTGTTACCAATGACGACGGCGTAACTGCACCAGGGTTATTAGCTCTTGTTGAAGCTCTCCGCACCCTGGGAGAAGTTAGCGTGTTGGCACCAGATCGCAACTGGTCTGCCTCTGGACATGTGAAAACCCTTCATCGGCCGCTGCGGGTGAAAGAGGTGGAACTAGCAGACGGCACTCGCGCCCTGGCCAGTGATGGCGCTCCATCAGATTGCGTGGCCCTGGCTGTGCTGGGCTTGATCGACGACGTCGATCTGGTGGTCTCTGGCATCAATCCTAACGCAAATGTCGGTCATGACGTGACTTATTCCGGTACAGTCACAGCCGCGATGGAAGCAGTGATCTGGGGGATACCAGGGTTGGCGGTATCAATGGACAGTCCGGGTAATCATCTGGGATCACTGGACTACAGCTCTACGGCCGAATACGCCCGCAGGGTTGTCAAGCAAATGCTCATGGAGGAAATGCCTTCTGAAACCGTGCTCAATCTGAATGTTCCCAGCCTGCCGCTGGAGGAGATCAAAGGTCTGCAGGTAACCCGTCAGGGACTGCGCGTTTACCATGACGAGCTGATAACCAGAAACGATCCCAGGGGTGTTCCTTATTATTGGATTGGCGGAGATCCTCCTACAGGTGTTCCGGATCAAGGGACGGATTTTGGAGCGCTAAAAACCGGTTTCGCATCCCTGACTCCGCTGAACCTGGACCTGACAGCGGAAAGAACAATGAATGCCATGCAGCGATTGTTTGCCGATCTTTAGAACCTCACATTGAATTCCTATGGACGGAAGCCTCCAAAAACCGGAAATAGTGCATTCCAGTCAGCGGCGAAAAATTATCCTGGCTGTTCTGGTAGGATTGCTTTTTGGCATCTGGCTGTTCAGCACACCCCCCGGTCTGCTGGGTAAATCAGATGCTCTGGCCTATGCGGTCTGTCATCGGATCGGTTCACATTCTTTTTATATCGGCGGCCGGCCATTTTCTTTGTGCTCCCGCTGCAGCGGCCAATATTTGGGATTCTTATGGGGATTTTCCGTGCAGCTAGTTCTGGCTAAAAAGAAGTCTGGTTTCCCGAACCGCTGGCTGTTGATCCTGCTGGGCGGATTGGCTCTCTTTTATGTCATTGATGGTTTGAATTCTCTATTTTGGTCCAATCCCGGATTGGAAAACTGGGCCGTTTATCAGCCAAGCAATTCCCTGCGGTTATTCTCTGGATTGGGCATGGGCATCGCCGTCAGCGCAGTCTACTACCCATTGATGGGGCAGACAATCTGGAAGGAATATTCACTGTCAAAGTCCTTGGGGGGAGTCCGTGACTGGGCGATTGTTCTGGGTGGTGGAGCCTTGATCGGATTCCTGGTCTTGCTGGAAAATCCGCTGCTGTCTTATTATCTAATTCTGCTCAGTACGGCGGGATTATTGACCCTGCTGACACTGCTCTATACAGTGATCTGGATCCTGATCACAAAGATGGAAAATAGCTTCCAAAAAACGGGTGATCTGGGGTGGTGGATGGTAGCTGGCTTTGGGTCTGCCCTGCTGCAGATCGCCCTGATTGACGGTGTCAGATACCTGCTGACCGGCACCTGGTCTGGCTACCTGGATATCTGATAAAGTTCCGCCAGGCTGATATTTATCTGGTTGTAATCCCAAAATCAAATTCAATCTTGCGGATAGAAATGCAGTGCTGCATCCGGCTTAAAACTGACGGAAAGCACCTCGTCTGGTTGTGGAACGTTCAATCCCGGATCAGGAAGCGAGAAGTGGATTAGCGTTCCAGCCACATCCAGATCGATCTGCAGTGCAGAGCCGCTGAAAGTGCTGGTGCGGACTGTCCCCCTCAGAGAGGCGGCCTGGTTTGTGCTGTCCTGTTGGATTTTGATCTGATCGGGACGCAGCAGTATGAGCCCTTTTCCCCTGTAAGTGCGGCTAACCTGCCACTCACCGAGCTTTGTCTTCAAAAGGCATCCACTCGGATTTTGCCGGGCTTCTCCTTCCAGGAAATTATCCATTCCCAGGAATCGGGCCACATAAGGCGATCCTGGTTGGTAGTAGATTTCCTGGGGAGTCCCGATCTGGACAGCTGTCCCTTCACCGATGATCACCACCCGATCAGCAATACTGAAAGCCTCTTCCTGATCATGGGTGACATAGAGGGCTGTCTGGCTGGCGCTGTTGAGTATATTCTTCAAATCTCCCACCAACCGCTCCCGGATAGTGCGGTCCAGAGCCCCCAGCGGTTCATCCAGCATGACCAGTCGTGGTTCGGGTGCCAGTGAACGGGCCAGAGCTACCCGCTGCTGTTCCCCGCCTGACAGGGTGCTCACATCCCGTTCCTCGAAACCTGCCAATCCGACCAGCTTCAGGACCTCTTTCACGCGGGTTTTGGTTTCTGGAAGAGCTTTGCCGGCCATTTTCAAACCAAAAGCGATATTTTCCTGGACATTCTTGTGGGGAAATAGCACATATTCCTGAAACATCAATCCAAATTCGCGCAGGTGAGGAGGGACCCCAGCAAGGGATTCCCCATCCCAGAGACAGTCTCCGCTGTCCGGTTCTACTAAACCGGCGATGATCTCCAGCAGGGTTGATTTTCCACTTCCGCTTGGACCCAGCAACGCCAGGATTTCCCCCTGGTTCTGCTGAAAGGAAATCTCTCGCAAAACGGGTTCTTCCTGGTAAATTTTCGTGATTTTCCGGATTTCCAGTCCTGTCATAGCAGTCAGCGTGTACAATTATCCATAATAACAGGGTCGGGATCAAATTCGAGTATAACATATTGGATTTCAGACCTGGGATTGGGTTGGTTCTTACTGGGCCTGGACAGGAAGCTTATGAAAATTTATTTTGCTTGTTCCATCAGTGGCGGCCGCAAGGATGAGAAGGTCTATCAGCATCTGGTAAAAAAGCTGCTGGATCTTGGCCATCAAGTGCCCACAGCCCATATTGCAGAAACTGGGATTGAGATCATTGACGGGCAGGAAGATCCCCGGGACATCTATCAGCGCGATGTTGATTGGATCGCTGAGAGTGAGATCTTGATCGCTGAGGTGAGCACTCCTTCCCATGGGGTAGGATATGAAATTGGATATGCTCTTTCGATCGGAAAACCAGTGTTATGCCTTTATGACCGGATGGTTGATGTCTCAAAAATGATTACCGGGAATCCTCACGATTTATTAACGGTGCGGTCCTATAGCAATCTCCAGGAAGCGGAGGAGATTATGGGCAGCTATCTGGCAGAGATCCTTTGATCTACTGTAAAAGAGGGGAGTGGAAATTGAATCAGCGGATCTCTGGATTTTTCGGGAACCTTTTTTCAATAAATTCCGTCCTGATACGTAGTGGAATTAGTACGCCAGCTTAAATTTCGAGACTGGGTTCAGATT
>JARROG010000212.1:0-5782 GCA_037384185.1 Anaerolineales bacterium
CTTGATTACCAACGAGAGGACCATCGCTGAGAATCCTGATTTGGTACGGCGCATGGTCAGGGCAACAATGCGCGGTATCCAGTACGCTGTGGAGCATCCTCAGGAGGCTTACAACTACTGTCTGAACTACGTGGATGGCCTGGAGAACGCGGACCAGGAGGTCCAGTTCCAGGTGATGGAATCTTCCCTGGCGATCTACCAGACCGATCCCTATGGATATAGCAGTCCCCAAGCCTGGTCAAACATGCAGGATGTCCTGCTGGATATGGGATTGATGAAATCAGCGATCAACCTGGAAGAAGCTTACAGCAATGAATTCATCCAATAACCACCTGCTGTCCGTGCAGGATCTGAGTGTTACCTTCACTGATGAGAAAGGGTCTCTCCTGGCATTAAAACAGATCAGCTTCACAATCGATTGTGAGCAGTTCGTTTGTGTGGTGGGCCCATCCGGCAGTGGAAAAAGCACGCTGATCCGCGTGCTGGCCGGTCTGCTGCCGCCAACAGCAGGTCAGGTAATCCTCGACGGCACTCCGGTAATGGAACCCCGTCTGGGGGTAGGAATCGTTTTTCAAAAAGCCAACCTCATGCCCTGGCGCACAGTCCTGGGAAATATCACCTTGCCATTGGAGATTGCTCGCGTGCCCTCTCAGGAGGCCGACCGGCAGGCCAGGGCGCTGATTGATTTGGTAGGATTGAGCGGTTTTGAAGATTGGCTTCCCCGGGATCTTTCGGGGGGGATGATGCAGCGGGTTGCCATTGCCAGATCTCTCATACAGGATCCGGATTTGCTGCTGCTGGATGAACCCTTTGGGGCTCTGGATGCTCTGACCCGAGAGAAAATGGGTACAGAGCTCCTCCGCATTTGGAGAGCAACCAAGAAGACCGTTATCATGATCACCCACGATATCTCGGAGGCGGTTTTCCTGGCTGACAGGGTGCTGGCGATCTCTCCGCACCCGGGCAGATTACGACTAGATCTGCCGGTCCCCCTTGAGCGACCCCGCAGAGAGGAAGACCGGTTTAAACCGGAATTTATCGAGGTTACTCAGAAACTTCGTGAGGCGATCAAGTAAGCACTGCTTGTAACCCAAAGAGGACATTAAAAATTATACAGTTTTTATAATTGCGTGTTAAGATAGGGGGCAGATTTTATTAGTTTAACTTATAAGCTGGAGTGCGTTATGTCTGAATATCAAGAGTTGGAAACCTCTCAACGGCGCCGGAAACCCTTGAAGTTCATCATCGGCGGTCTGGTAATTGTTGCGGGGATCATATATTTGATGGCCTCTTCCTTAAGTGCCAGTGCCCAGTATTTCTTGACTGTCGATGAAGTGATTGCCAGGGAGCAGACTGGAGATTTGGATGGCAGGAATATCCGTGTCTCAGGAGCTGTCTTAGGAGAGACGATCGAGTATGATATTGATTCACTGGAGCTGAGTTTTACGATTGCCCACGTCCCTGCGGATAATCAGTTGATCGCGGACCAGGGTGGTCTGGCAAAAGCTCTGCATGATGCAGTAAATGACCCTGACCGTTCTCGTTTAAAAGTCCTCTACAATGGACCAATTCCGGACCTGCTTCAAAATGAAGCCCAGGCAATTCTTACCGGAGAGCTGCTGCCCTCAGGTGAGTTCCTCGCAGATGAGATTCTGTTGAAGTGCCCCACGAAATATGAAGGCGAGGTTCCGGATCAGATCAATCTTGAACAAGAGTGAAATCAGATAAGTTTGGAGCGTGTTGATGGCAGCTGAAATTGGTTTTGGCGCGTTATTTATCACATTGATATTCGCGGTGTACAGCATTGTTGCCGCGGTTTACGGTCAGAAGAACAAATCTCAGGCATGGATCCTCAGCGCTCGGCAGGCGATGATCCTCGTTTTCCCGCTGCTGACTGTAACGATAGCAGCGATGCTTTATCTGCTGGTAACCGATGATTTTCAGGTTGCTTATGTTGCAGATGTTTCCAGTAGGAGCATGCCTGTATATCTGAAGCTGACCGCCCTGTGGGGCGGGCAGGCGGGATCGCTGTTGTTCTGGTCCTGGTTGTTAGCTGGATTTGGATCTGCAGTTGCCCTCCGGAAATGGGATCGAGACGGCGATCTGCTGCCCTGGGTGGTTGTTGTCAATATGATCACTCTGGCATTCTTCCTGGTCCTGAATATTTTTTATGAGAATCCTTTTCTCCGCTACTGGCAGGATGCCAGCGGGATCCTGACTTCATTCCGCCAGCCCAAGGGGGCGCTGCCTATATTCCCCAGGGATGGGTCTGGGTTGAATCCCCTGCTGCGGCATCCTGGAATGATCATTCATCCACCCATGCAGTACCTGGGTTTCGTGGGTTTCATCATTCCCTTTTCCTACGCGATTGCCAGCTTGATTACCGGCAGAACGGATGATCGCTGGATCCAAATTTCGAGGGGATGGACTCTGTGGGCCTGGCTGTTCCTGTCTCTGGGATTGGTTTTGGGAGCCCGCTGGGCGTATGACGTGCTGGGTTGGGGAGGTTATTGGGGCTGGGATCCAGTTGAGAATTCCGCTCTCATGCCCTGGCTGACCGGCACTGCATACCTGCATGCTGTGCTCATTCATGAAAAGCGGAGTATGTTTAAAGAATGGTCGCTGCTGCTGATCATTATCACCTATTTGCTGGTAATCTACGGTACTTTCATCACTCGGTCAGGGTTGCTGTCCTCTGTGCATTCTTTCGCCCAGAGTCGGATTGGCCCGGTATTTTTGGGTTTCATTGCTCTCACTGTGATCATCACCGCCTGGCTGTTGAACTCGCGCTGGAAGAAACTTCAGTCTCAACATGCGCTGGAAAAGATACTGACACGGGAAGGATTGATCATTATCAGTGTGGTACTTTTCCTGGGATTGATGGTGACCGTCTTCTGGGGCGTGCTTTTCCCGACCATTTCGGAACTGGCGACCGGTCAAAAAGTAACTGTGGGTCCGCCTTTCTATGAGCGGGTCGCTGGACCGATCATGGGTGGCATATTGATATTGATGGTGCTTTGTCCGCTAGCGGTCTGGAGTTTCGTGTCTTACCGGCATCTTGGTCGATTGCTCTGGAAACCATTTTTGGTGTCCCTGATCGGGATCGCCCTGCCTGTCTGGGGAGGACTTACCCGCTGGCCGGCGTTGATCGCTTTCTGGCTAGTTGCTTTTGTGTTGGCTGTCAATATATTTGAATTTTTCCGCCGTACTCGCCTGAGAAGGCGCACAGAAAATGAAAGCTGGGGAACAGCTCTGGCCCGGGTCTTAAAACGGAATCAACGCTCATATGGAGCGATGATCGTCCATGTCGGTGTGGTTCTGATGGCTTTGGGCGTGATTGGGATCGAGTTTTTTCAGACCGAAACACAGGGCACTTTGGCTGAAGGTCAGAGCCTGAGTCTGGCGCCCTACACGATGACCTATGAACAGTTGGATGTTTTTGATGATATGTCCAGCGCCAGGAATGTGGCCCGAGCTGTGATCTCCGTTGAAAAGGACGGCAGGGTGCTGGGTGAGCTAAACCCACGCCGGGATTTCTATTATGATTCCGGACAGCCTGTCACCCTCCCGGGAGTCCGCAGTACGCTCATTGGCGGCGTATTAGTAGCTACCTGGCCGGCGAAGAAGAAATCAACTGCGTAGGAAGGACAGATAAGTTATGAAGAGAACGTCTCAAGTTTTCCTGGGGTTGATCAGTTTGCTGGTGTTGATGCTGGCTTTGACTGGTTCTGGGTTAGCCCAGGGCTCCGACCCTACAGATGACGAAGTCAACGCGGTCGCCAGTCAACTCTACTGCCCAGTTTGTGAGAATATCCCTCTCGATGCCTGTGGAACTGCGGCGTGTGAGCAGTGGCGAGGGATTATCCGCGAAAAACTGGCTGAAGGATGGTCAGAGGATCAGATCAAGGACTATTTCGTGGCTCAATATGGGGACCGGGTGCTGGCTGAGCCGCCCAGACAGGGTTTTAACTGGCTGGTATACCTTGTCCCAGCTCTGGCATTGATCGGTGGCGTAGTGCTGCTTGGGCTTGGTTTTCAAAAGTGGCGCCGGGCTGCAGTGGAAAGCAAACCAACGATCTCGTCCAGGAAAGCCAAGAAATCCCCTGAACCTTCGGATGATTATATCCGTAAAGTCGAAGAGGAGTTAAAAGAGCGTTCCAGGAGTTCAAAATGAAGAAAATCTTGCTGTGGGGGGGCTTGCTGTTGTTGCTGGTGGTCCTGGGTATTGGATTGTACCGCTCCCAACAGGGACAGGTTGGAGTGGGAGAAGCCGCTCCAGATTTTATACTGCAGTCCTTTTCTGGTGAAACGTACCGCATTGCCGATTATCGGGGAAGTGTGGTTGTTGTCAATTTCTGGGCTTCGTGGTGTGAATCATGTAAACCTGAAGCCAGAGACCTAGAGGCAGCATATCAATACTATCGACCCAGAGGAGATGTGCTCTTCCTGGGTGTTGATTATGTGGATACCGAACCGGAAGCCCTGGCGTATCTCGAGGAATTTCAGATCACCTATCCAAACGGACCGGATCTCAGGACAGAGATTTCTCAGGCTTTTAGGATCAGAGGTGTACCGGAGACTTTTGTCATTGATAAGAATGGGCAGATTGCCCATTTGCAGATTGGGCCCTTCCAGTCTTTGGATCATATTTTGTCAGTTATCGATCCGCTGCTCGATTAGCGGATCTGGAGAAGTGTGTCATGACAGTTAGTTCGCTGATTATTGTATTGGTTATCTTCCTGCTGGCCGGCCTGCTGGTCGTCCGCCCATTTCTGGATGCGGACTCAGGGCAAATGCTGTCCACAGCCGGACGATATGATTCTCTGCTGGCGGAAAGAGAGCGCATTTACAACGCTATCGAGAGTCTTGATCAGGACTTTGAATTTCAAAAAATTTCCAGGGAGGAACACGACCGCGGCAGGCAGGAGCTGTTAAGAGAAGCCGCCGTTGTCCTCCAGAAATTAGAGAAACATCCTGGCCATTCTAAAAAAGGAAAGAAGGCCAGCACACTTTCCGCAGGTGACGATGACCTCGAGCGCTTGATCGCTGAGAGGCGGAATGCTCTCCAGGCTGCCCGTGGGGAACTATGCCCGGCTTGCGGCCAACCAGTCGCCGAGGATGATCAATTCTGCAGCAACTGCGGGGAGAAGTTAGCATGAAACGTTCCATCGTTCTTTTTATCACTTTAACTGTACTGGTCAGTCTGATGCTGGGCGGATGTTTAACCCTGGCTGACGCGAGAACACCTCCTCCTGGGGAGCCCCGATCCACTATGTCTGCGGCGGCAGCGACCTCCACGATTGCCGTGCAAACTGACAGCCAAACTGAAAATACACCAGCTCCGACCGTTCCGGCGGAAGAAGGATCTGTTATTGTTGATGTCCAGGATCAAACTGGGGGGGTCTTGCTGGATAGCGGATTGGAAATCAGCCTGGAGGGTTATGATCAATTTGAACAGGTATACCAGGATATACTGACAGTACCGGCTGATGGAAAAGTGACGTTTCAAGAAGTGCCCTTTGAACCAGGCCGGGTTTTCTTTGCTTCCGTTCCCTACGGCGGTGCGATCTACCGTTCTGAAGTTGTCCAGGTTGATCAGGAAACTTCTTTGAACTTACAGCTGCAAATATTTGAGACAACGACCGATACCTCCGGCCTGCTGATCGATCGGCTGCATGTGCTGGTTGAGTTCCCTCAGCCTGGAATGGCCCAGGTGACGGAGATTTTCATCCTCTCTAATCTCGGTGATACGACCATTGTGTCCGGAGCCCCGGACGAACCG
>JARROG010000212.1:5794-6427 GCA_037384185.1 Anaerolineales bacterium
CTGAATTTCCTCTGCCGGAGAATGCAGGATCTGTTCAGTTTGAGGACGGAGCTTTGGGCCAGCGATTCTTGCTGACAGAGACTGGTTTTGGGGATACGGTCAGCATTCCCCCTGGAAGCGGAGTCTACCAGGTGCTGGTTTACTTCGATCTACCCTATCACGGCAGCAGGTTGGATTTCGAGCAGGTCATGAATTATCCGCTCAACGCGTCGGTGGTGATGCTTCCTGCCGGCAGTGCCAAGCTATTAGGTTCTAACCTGGAAGATTTTGGTTTGCAATCCCTGCCAGAAGCGGAGGTCCAGCTCAATTCTTATCCCCCCATCCCGCGGGGTGACAAACTGGAATTCCAGCTCAAAGAGAGCTTACGAGACGGTGCTGGCATTTTTAGCGGCAATCAGGTTCTGATCGTTGTTGCCGGCCTTCTGCGACTGCAAAATCCAATTCCCTGAGAACAGTCATTGGACCGAATCGCTTGACCAGCTTCTTGACCAGGATCATCTCTTATTTATCATCCTCAGCAGTTTGTCGGAGATTGTCCTTAAGGTCGGCGCGCTTGCTTTCGAAACTTTTCTGGGAAATTTCTCCCTGCTTGTATAAATCCTCCAGGGCAAGAATGCTGTCCAGGATCTCCTC
>JARROG010000213.1:0-3586 GCA_037384185.1 Anaerolineales bacterium
CATTCCCAGGACTTCTGAAAATGTCTCTGATTGTCCGGGTTGGATGAGGGTTGGATTCAAGCTATATCGCCGGTTGGAAGAGATGGGATTTGTGGAATATCCGGGAGACGATCATCCTCAGAAGACCCTGGAAGTTTATCCCCATGCGGCCTATACCGTACTGCTGAAGCGCATCCCTTATTTGAAAAGGACCCTAGAAGGACGTCTTCAACGTCAGCTTGTGCTCCACTCTCTGGCTGTTGATGTTCCGGATCCGATGGGGATCTTCGAGGAAATCACCCGTTACAAGATCCTGCAAGGCCAACTTCCTTTGGACGACCTGTATGAAGTGGATGAGTTGGAGGCTTTGATGGCTGCCTACCTGGCCTGGAAAGCGACCGTCGAATCTCATGAGATCACCCTGATAGGGGACCCGCGCGAGGGTGAGATCATCTTGCCCACAACTGAGTTAAAGACAAAATATCATTAAGGTTACCGGCGCACAATCACCGGTGATTCGATTCATATGGCTGATATAGACATCTGAGAGGTATTGTGATGGAAAAAAGGAAAACACTGTTTATCATCAACCCTAATGCTAACCTGGGTAAAGCCTGGAAGCAGGCCGCAGACCTTAAACCGATCATGGAGGAATTTGGTGGAGCGGACTGGGCTGGATCTGTCTATCCAACCCATGCCATTGAGCTTGCTAAGAAGGGAGTTGAGGACGGTTATGACCTGATCATCGCGGGGGGAGGAGATGGGACCGTCCATGAAGTGGTCAACGCCATTATGACCTTTCCCCTTGAGCGCAGACCGGCCATCGGCGTGGTGCCCCTGGGATCGGGTAACGACTTTGCCCACGCCATGGGTTTGGATCCAGCTCCCTGGACGGCTTTGCGCCAGATTTTTACTGGTGAGGAACACTGGATAGATGTCGCTGAGGTCAATGATCAATGGGGCCGGACAGCTTTTATTGATAACACTTTAGGAATTGGATTTGATGCCATTGTCACTATATATTCCCACGAACTTCCTATCGTTCGGGGTTTTATGATGTACCTGGCAGCAGTGCTGAAGACCATTTTTCTGAATCATAACCCAATTGGAATGCAGATTTCAATTGATGAGGAGGAGAGCCGGGAAGACCATTTGATCATGCTTACGTTATGCAACGGAGGAAGGGAAGGGGGTGGGTTCATGCTCTATCCCGATGCATCCCTCCAGGATGGCCTGATGAATTTTGTCACTGTCCGGGAAGTTAGCCGGGGAACCATGCTTTTCCGCTTGCTCCCGGCATTCATGAAAGGCACTCATTTGCCCCACCCGAAAGTGGATTCTGGCTCTTTTAAAACCCTGCACTTAACAGCTGACAGTCCCCTTTATATTCATATCGACGGCGAGGTCTTCTCTGGGTTCTCCAATGATCTGCGGGAGATCGATGTCAAGATTCATCCCAAAGCATTGCGGGTCCTTGCCTGAGCGAACGCCTGATGACCGATCTGTGGCACAGTCTCCATTTATCTGAATTCAGCTATCTGCAAATCGTAGCGGAACTGTGGGGACTTCCCTTTAATGCCTCCGATGTTCGTAGCGGAGTAGATCAGCTGGCCGATTCTCTTCTTACCAGCGGTGTGCTTCTCCAGGCTAAAGAAATTCTGACTGAGCAGCAACAAGAAGCTTTAGTCTGGCTGGATCAACAGGGTGGGCGAGCACGCTGGGATCAATTTTCCCGAAAGTTCGGCCAGATCCGGCAAATGGGTGCTGGGAAAATGGAACGAGAGAAACCCTATCTCTCACCCATCTCTCCCGGGGAGGGATTGTGGTATCGGGCTCTGATCGCCAGGGGATTCTTTGAAACCGAAAGCGGCCCCCAGGAATTTGCTTATCTGCCCGATGATCTTCGGGAGATTGTCCTGCCTTTATTGAACCCCGAACGTATTTTCCAGGCGCAGGAAGAGTTTATCTGCCGTGTGGCAGCACCGCGGGAGCGAAAAGTCCTCTATCCTGCTTCCACCGCAGCGTTAGACCATATTTGCTCTCTGCTGGCAGGTATGCGTATGGATCTGGATCCCCGCGTTCATCTGCCTGATGTCAGCCAGGACGAACTGGATTTCTATTACGAATTGGCCAGGTCCGCCGGATTGATCACAGAACAAGGGCAAGTGTTACCTGAGAACACCCGCCAGTTCTTTGAATTGGCCAGGGAAGAGGCGATCCGTTATCTTTGGCGGAACTGGAAGGAAGAGACAGCCAACCTCGAGCTCGATTTAGTTCCGGACTTTGAGATTGATGGAGAACCGGAACTGGAAAATCTGAATGTGCGTCAGAAAATTCTTGACTGGCTCGAGAGTCTACCAGCAGGTGACTGGTGGAGCATTGGATCCTTTATCGCTCAGATCAAGGAAAGGGATCCGGATTTTCTGAGGTCCGGTGGAGAATACGATTCCTGGTTCATAAAACAATCTGACAGCGGTGAGTTCCTTTCCGGTTTCCAGCACTGGGATGACGTAGAAGGTTCCCTCCTGCGCTATTTCCTGGTTGGACCCCTGCATTGGTTGGGCTTGCTTGATTTGGGCGCTCCTGATGAAGAACTCCAACCCCTGGCATTCCAAAAGTCTGAGCTTTACTCAGATTTTGTTTCCGGAAGAATACCACCTCTGGAAGTCGAGCGAGATACTATCGTGCAAATTCGCTCCCAGGGTGAGATTCGCATTCCACAAGATGTGCCTCACAGAATCCGCTACCAAATTGCCCGTTTTTGTGACTGGTATCCACTGAAAGCTGAAGCCTATCAATACCGAATCTCACCAGATTCGCTTGCCAGGGCTGAAGCACAGGGTCTCCGGGTAGCACATCTGCTTTCTCTTCTGGAAAATCATGCCGAGGCCATTCCACCGAATATATCCAAAGCGCTGCAGCGCTGGGAGAGCCAGGGCAGTCAGGCATCCATTGAAAGTAAACTGGTTTTGCGGTTGGGCACTCCGGCGGTTTTGAAATCTTTAAAGAAGACCAGAGCTGAGCGCTATATTTTGGAACAATTGGGTCCCACGGCTGTGATCATTCGCCCTGGCAGCCAGCAGAAAGTTGCCCAGGCGCTGCTGGAACTGGGTTTCTTCAGTGACATTAACGATCAAAGCGCTTCCCAAACCTGATAGTGGCCGAGATTTCCCCCTTCACCGTCAGAGTCGAAGGTTTCTATCGCTTGAAAACCGTTTGCCTTTGCCAGATCACGTAATTCTTCCGGGCTGTACAGGTGAATATAGCGCATACCTGATCCGCCCCGTCGCCAGTCCAGCAGATAATCACCTGGATCTACCTGATCATCCTGCAGCCCAATGGTTTCCCAGGGCAGGATTCTCTTTTTTAAACGTTCACTTCTGCTGAACTGCCAGACTGAGAGATAAACCCGGCCATCATCTTTTAGGTACTGCCGGATATTCCGGCACAGTCTTGTTCGCAATTTTTGACTGGGTATGTGGTGGAGAGTCGCAAAGCAGCAGATCACATCAAATCGAGTGGAAGGTAGAATCCGTTCCCAACTAGGGGAGGTCAGATCGAGCTCATGATAGCCGATCTGGAAATCAGCAGGTTGACTGTCTTCTGC
>JARROG010000214.1:0-3583 GCA_037384185.1 Anaerolineales bacterium
CCAGATATATAAGGGAATATGATTTAACAACCCATACAGGTGGGGGTATTTTTCATCTCAAATGCTGATATCTGATTGGGTTTTTTATTATCCGTATGAAGTCCAGGAGTATTAGATTATGTCAAAATCCACCGTCACTGCCGAGAACAGCACTTCCCCACTACCTTTCCCCGAGATGCCAAATGACCTTCCTCAGGTCCAGCTGAGTGATAACGCACTGGAAGTGTTTAACCGACGCTACGTGCGGAAGGGCGAAAACGGTGAATTGACCGAAAGCAAGGAAGAGACTTTTTGGAGGGTGGCTTATCACATCGCCGCGGAAGAGGATCAATGGGATGGGGATGTTGAGGATACTGCCCGCCTATTTTATGAGCTGCTGGCAACCAAGCGTTTTCTTCCCAATTCGCCGACTTTCACCGGTGCTGGAACACCTCTTGGCCAGCTGGCAGCTTGCTTTGTTCTTCCTATCAGTGATGATATGGGAAAATGGAGCGACGGGATTTTCCAAACACTCCGGGATGCAGCTCTTATCCAGCAAACAGGAGGTGGTAATGGCTTTTCCTTCTCACGTTTGCGGCCAAAGAAATCCTTGATCAAAGCATCAGCCGGCCATGCCACCGGTCCGGTCGGGTTTTTAAAGGTATATGACAAAGCGTTCGGAGAAATTGCTCAGGGAGGAACTCGCCGGGGCGCTAATATGGCAGTGCTGCGGGTAGATCATCCTGATATCGAGAGCTTCATCACCTGTAAATCTGATGAAACTGCCATTACGAACTTCAACATCTCTGTTGGGATCACAGATGCATTCATGCAGGCGGTCATCAACGATGATCCCTGGGATCTGCGTTTTCCTGATGTAAAAGATCCGGTTTACCGCAATTTCAGCGGAACCTTGGAACAAGCGGAAGAAGCCGGGATACCGATCCTGGTCCATGAGACGGTCCGTGCCAGGGATTTGTTCAACAAGATCGTATCTCAAGCCCATCACAACGGTGAGCCGGGCTTGCTTTTCCTTGATCAGGCAAACCGCGAGAACCCAATTCCCCATCTATACGATTTGGAAGCCACCAATCCCTGTGGTGAGCAGTACCTCGGCCCTTATGAGAACTGCTGTCTGGGTTCGATCAATCTCAGTCAGCATTATTTGGAAAATGGGTTGCCGGATTGGGGAAAACTGCAGGAAAGCATCCAAACAGCAACCAGGTTCCTGGACAATGTCGTCGATGCCAATGCCTATGTTCCATCGGTGCCTCAACTTAAAGAGGCTGCCCTCCGCGCCAGGAGAATCGGATTGGGCATTATGGGATTGGCGGATCTGATGTATCGGGCCGGCGTCCGGTATGGATCTCCAGAAGGTCAGGAGTTTGCAGCTCAGATCATGGAATTTGTCCGTTTCCATGCCATGCTGACCAGTATTGAGTTGGCTGAGAGGCGGGGAGCATTCCCGGCAATAGAGGGGAGCCGCTATGATCCAGAAAATCTTACCTGGGAAATACCTCAATCCATCATCCCTTACCAGAATGACTGGGGAAGGCCAGAACTGAAATGGGATCGGGTCAAGGACGGCATCAAGAAACATGGCATCCGCAACGCTGCCCAGACCACGGTAGCGCCTACCGGAACGATTGCCACAGTCTCTGGATGTGAAGGTTATGGTTGTGAGCCTGTATTTGCATTAGCATATACACGTCATGTTGTCGAAGGAGATGGGGAGCTAGACCTGGTGTATACCAGCCCGCTCTTTGAGCAGGCTCTTCAAGGAACCGATCTGGATCTTGAAGAGCAGGAGCAGATCATCAATGCTGTTCTCGAGGCAGGGACCTGCCAGGATATTGAGCAACTCCCCGAAGAGTTCAGGAATACTTTTGTTGTCTCCAGCGATATCGCTGCTGAAGAGCACGTACTCGTCCAGGCAGCCCTTCAAGCATTTGTGGACAATAGCATTTCTAAAACCATCAATTTTTCGGCTAATGCCTCTCCGGAGGATGTCTCACAAGCTTATATCCTCGCCTGGGAATCAGGATGTAAGGGCATTACGGTATATGTTACGGGCTCACGGGACAAAGTTGTTTTAGAGACAGCCAGGACTGGTGATAAATCTCGTTCCCAGCAGGTTCAAACCCAGATCAGCAAATGGCAGGCAACCAAAAAGCCGCGCCCCAGGCATCTGGAAGGCTACACCTACAGCATCCAGACCCCGCTTGGAAAAACCTACGTAACGATCAATGAAAATGGGGACAGCCAACCTTTTGAAGTGTTTATCAATACGGCTAAGGCTGGCTCGGATACAGCAGCTGTATCCGAGGCAATTGGCAGGTCACTTTCGTACATCCTGCGTATGTCCTCCCCGATTCCTCCCCGCCAGCGTTTGGAGGAGGTATACCAGCAATTTGCCGGAATAGGGGGGCGGCGTCCAACCGGCTATGGGCCTAACCGGGTACGTTCGCTTCCAGATGGCATTGCCCAAGCACTGCAGGAATATCTAGAGCACACTGGTTGGAAATTCCAGGAATTAACTGTGGAGGAAGTCCAGGCGCTGGAAGAGATCAGTCCTCCTGAGACTTGGCTCGAGGTTGGAGATCTATGCCCTGAATGCGGTCTTGCTGCCCTTGTCAATGAAGAAGGCTGCCGGAAATGTTATTCCTGCGGATACAGTGAGTGCTGAAACATATTGATTTGTGAGGGTTTTTCCCTCGCACACCAATAGGCAGGGATGCTTCCAATGACAACACCGACAATAGAACAGATTTACCAGCATGGATCTGTTCGTAAATACAAGACCGAGGCGCTGCCCCGAGCACTTGTTGACGAGATCGTGGCTGCCGGCCAGAGAGCCTCTACCTCATCCAATTTGCAGACTTACAGCGTTGTAGCAACTACTGACCCCGATAAAAAACAGGAATTGATGGAGATTTCCGGCGGACAGCGCCATGTGGGCCAAGCACCTGTGGTGCTGATCTGGTGCGCGGACTTCCACCGCTTAAAGCAGGTTTGTCAGTACCAGGGTTACCAGATCGAGGTTGGCTACTTCGAGAATTTTTTAGTCGCAGCCATTGATGCTGCCCTTGCTTCCCAGAACACCGCATTGGCAGCGGAATCGCTGGGTTTAGGAATTTGTTATTTAGGAGCCCTTCGAAATGATCCCCAGACGGTGAAGGAGCTCTTCCAACTTCCTGAGTTGGTTTATCCATTATTCGGGATGACAGTGGGGTGGCCGGTCGAATCTCCCATGATCCGTCCCAGACTAGCGCTTGGAGCGGTGCTGAATTGGGAGGAGTACCAGGATGCCCGTCTGGACCTTCTGCAGTCGTATGATCAAGCGATGATCGATACCGGGATATATCGTGGGCGCCAGGTAGATCGTCAGGATCAAGATCCAGCCCTCTACGGCTGGATGGAGCATTCTGCCAGGCGGATCAGTAAACCGCGGAGGCCAGATCTCCGAATGAGCATTGAAGAAAGCGGCTTTGGCTTGAAATAAAAGTTGGAAGATCCTTATTAACAAGGAGAGCATGATGGGTGCTGATAGGCAGAGGCCTTCCTGGGAAGAATACTTTATGAATATCGCTCTTGAGGTTGCCAT
>JARROG010000215.1:0-3580 GCA_037384185.1 Anaerolineales bacterium
CTGTAACTGGGCTAAATGAGCTTACTGGCAGCCTTCGCGAGGTTTGAAGTACACTCCACTGTCATCTATCAAGCCGCCTTCATTATCGGTGATGCATTCATCGAGGGTACAGCCTTGTGATTTGTTATAAACAAAGATCGGCTTCTCTCCCAAGATTTCAACCGTGTCTTCCACGCTGACACATCTCCCCAGCCATTGGTATGTGAAACGCCATTCGTAGGAAACAATTTGGTATGATCCATCGATTTTAACGAATGAATAGAAGCCGAGAGGACAGTCCTCGCATTCGATGATTCCAAAGTTGGTAATCTTGCCGCAAATTTCCAGAACTTCTCCTTCCTCAGCTGGGGTTACTGAAAGGGGATTTCTACAGCCATTGATATACGCTGGTGCGGTGGCCGTGGATTCGGGGGCGATGGTCGCGTCGCTTTCTTCTGGCTCACTTGTGGGAGCCGCGGCTGCGAGGGGTGGGGTATTGAGGGGTTGACCGTTGATCAAGGCAGAGATCTCGTCAGATGTGTTGTACAAAACCAGCGCCATGATCAGGGCACCAGCGATACTTGCCGTGGCTAAAATTCCCAATCTTTCCTTGCGGACTGCTGTTCTGGCGGCATTCAAGGCTGAGAAAATATCTCCAACCGGGATGAATGATAAGAGGAAAGCGCCGATCTTCTTATTGGTGCTGGAGTCTTTCTTTAAGGACACCTCTTCAACTGCCCAGATGCCGATCAGCGCCCTCGTGAATATCTGAGACGTGATCGCTGCGATCAGGATGTTCCTGTTTGTGCCTGCTCCTAGGTAGATCGGAAGAGCGGTGATAGACAGATTGATGCCCCAGAAGAATATGATCAAGAGCAGCAGGCTCAAGACGGTCTGCTCTGGGGGGATGTACGAATCAATCTGTGGAGTTTTAAGGATGCCTTTGGTGGTTTCTTGTTCGTCTCCATTTCCTGTCTTGTAACCGCAGAAGGGACAGGTTGACGAATTAGGAGGCAACTCCTTGTAACATTCAGGGCAGTATTTCATCATATTCATAGATAATTTCAACCCAATTCAATAAATGGAAATATAGTATGCAGTATAGCACGAACACATCATCCTATGACAGGAGAAGGCATTACTATTTTGTTAGACCGGGTCGGTTGTGATCAGGTTTGCTGTCCGTTAATATTGTTTTTGTTAGGCCAATTGCTTGGATGGTGGAGATTTTTGATAAAAACTGGTTCCCATTCATGCTTGACATAGGACGGAGAATAATTTTTGAGAGCGCGTTGGCTGGCCCATTCTCTGGTTTGAGCTAACCTGGCAGCTGGTGTACATAGATAGTCAGGATTAGGAATGATCGCAGCTCTGGCCAGGTCAAGCCGATCTGCGTCCCAGCAGATTTGTATTGTTCGCTCTGCGCTGATTTTCCCGTTTGTGTGGTCCCGGCACGCTTGGATCAGGGTATCAAGTTGATTTTTGGTAACTAAAGAAAGGTCACCGAGCGTTCTTTCAGCGAGTATTGCTCCCCGTGATCCGTGGCCGGGATCTACGGACTGATTGATCCGGCAGGCATCATGGAAAATCGCAAACAGGCGGATGACCGTTTCGTCTCCTTCCTCTGTCTTCAACAGCCGGAGACCGTTCTCCATCACCCTCGCCCAATGGGTCAAGCCGTGGATCTGGGTAGGGTCAAGTTGGTACTGTTGGGCAATTTTTGCCAGGAGAGGTAGGAGTTCAATCATCGGAATTGAGGTAGACGGCGAGACATCGATAACAGTATACATGAGGTGGATTCGCTAAGCAAGCAAACTGAATGATGTATGACTGGTGTGTTATGCTTTAAATGGAAAATTCTTAAATCCAGATCAGACAGTTGGGAGATGTTTTCCATGCGATATGGCTATTTTGATGATCAACAACAGGAATATGTGATTGAGCGCCCTGACACCCCGCTGCCCTGGATTAATTATTTAGGAAGCGAGAGTTACTATGGGTTAATTTCCAATACCGCCGGTGGTTATTCATTTTATCGAGACGCCAGATTGAGGAGACTTACACGCTACCGCTACAACCATCCGCCGCTGGATGTTGGCGGACGATATTTGTATATTCGGGACAATGAAGCTGCGGAAGATGGCAAGGATGAATATTACTGGTCTCCCAGCTGGCAGCCAGTCCGTTGTGCTCTTGATAGCTATGAGTGCCGGCATGGGTTGGGTTACACCACAATTCAGAGTTCAAAGAACGATATCCAGACTTTGAGCACTTACTTTATACCCCTCCACCAGGATTTTGAGATCTGGCACTACCGGATTACCAATTTACAGAATAAAGAGGTTGATCTCTCGTTATTTTTATCCGTCGAATTTTGTTTATGGGATGCCTGGGATGATCAGACAAATTTCCAGCGTAACCTATCGACAGGGGAAGTTGAGGTTGAAAATGGTGTGATTTACCATAAGACTGAATACCGGGAAAGAAGAGATCATTATGCATTTTTTACCTGTTCTGCTGATCCGGCTGGATTCGAGACCCAGCGGGAGGCTTTCTTGGGAGCTTACCGGGGCTGGGATGATCCGCTGGCAGTTGAACTTGGCAGGACATCAGAATCTATTGCGACTGGCTGGCAGCCGGTGGGTGTCCTTCAGGTTGATCTTCAGCTGGGGCCTGGAAAAGAATATGACTTAATTGCGATGCTTGGTTATCAGGCCAATCTGGAGACAGATAAGTTTGAAGATCAGAATTATCAGGTTATAAATAAGAAACCCGTTAATATAAAAATGGGAAAATATCTGAATTTACCTTATGTTGAGAGTTCTCTGGGAGAATTGCAGGAACATTGGGATAAATTGTTAAGCGCTTATCAGGTGAGCAGTCCCAATGCAGATCTCGATCGCATGGTGAATACCTGGAACCAATATCAAGTGATGGCAACATTCAACTTTTCCCGTTCAGCATCCTATTTTGAATCAGGTATTGGTAGAGGGATGGGGTTCAGAGACTCAAATCAGGATTTGTTGGGATTTGTGCACCTGATACCCGAGCGGGCCCGTGAGCGTTTGCTGGACCTGGCTGCCACCCAAAAGGAAGACGGAAGCGCTTATCACCAATATCAACCCCTGACCAAGCGCGGAAATGATGCGGTAGGAAGTGACTTCAATGATGATCCGCTCTGGCTGGTGCTAGGAGCAGCAGCCTATTTAAAAGAGACCGGTGATTGGACAATTCTGGATGAGTTGGTTCCCTTTGATAATCAGCCTGGCAGTGAAATGCCCTTGCTGGACCATCTCACTAAGTCGATCCAGTTCACTCTTAACCGATTGGGACCGCATGGCCTGCCTCTAATCGGTCGGGCTGATTGGAATGACTGCTTGAACCTCAATTGCTTCTCAACGGAACCGGGGGAGTCGTTTCAGACAACCACGAACAAAAAAGGCGAGACCGCTGAGAGCGTTTTTATCGCTGGGCTGTTTATCATAGCTGCCCGGGAGATGGCTTCGATCGCTGGGCGGTGCGGCAGCTGGGGCTGAGCATGACCTCGATGGCTCTGTCAAGCTGAGGGTCTCCCCCGTCGACCATGAGGGCCGGGTCGTCG
>JARROG010000216.1:0-4914 GCA_037384185.1 Anaerolineales bacterium
TGTTGAGGCGTCTTTCAGTGTTTGATATTTACAGGCTCTTGGCGATCAGAGCAGCCATGTCGACTGTTCGTGAGGAATATCCCCATTCATTGTCATACCAGCTGACTACCTTGACCATATTTTCACCCATCACATTTGTGAGATCAGAATCAATGATCGAAGATAGTGGATTCCCTTTGTAATCCATTGAGACCAGAAGCTCTTCAGTGTAGCCCATGATCCCTTTTAATTCTCCGTTTGCAGCGTCTTTAAACGCTTTATTCACCTCTTCTATTGTCACATTCCTTTTGAGCTCTACCACCATGTCCACGATCGAGACAGTTGGGGTTGGCACCCGTAACGCGAACCCATCAAATTTCCCTTCCATCTCTGGAATAACTTTCGATAGAGCCGTAGCAGCGCCCGTGGATGTTGGTATGATGTTCAGCGCTGCTGCTCGAGATCTGCGCGCGTCCTTCGCTGCCAAGTCCAGCAATCTTTGTGTGGTAGTGTAGGAATGGACAGTGGTCATCAATCCTTTCACAATCCCAAATGTATCGTTCAAAACCTTTACTGGTGGAGCTAAACAGTTTGTGGTGCAGGAAGCGTTCGAGATGATATGGTGCTTGGCGGGGTCATACATATCGTGATTGACTCCCAGCACAACTGTCAGGTCCTCCCCTTTTGCAGGAGCGGATATGATTACTTTCTGCGCACCAGCCGCCAGGTGAGACTGCGGCCCGGGGTCCTTGCTTGTATCCCGGAAGATTCCCGTTGATTCGATAACAATATCGACGCCAAGTTCTTTCCAGGGCAATTTACCCGGATCCCTCTCTGCAAAGACTTTGATCTCGTCCCCATCCACAACCAGGTTTCCATCCTTTTCTTCCACTGTCCCAGGGTAAACACCATAGTTGGAATCATATTTGAACAAGCGAGCATTGGTCTCTGTATCAAATAGATCATTGATTGCGACGACATCACATTCACTCTCATGATATTTCTTGATCGCTTTCAGCACCTGCCGACCAATTCTTCCGAATCCATTTATTCCAATCTTAGTTGCCATAACTCCTCCATTGTGATATTTTTCACATTATATATTAGCTAGCATTTCCTGTCAATCAAGGCATTGCCAATGGCCCTGTACGTTCTCGGAACAAGTCCATCAGTACTCTCGTGATCTTTTCTGGATCGTGCCTCCAGGGATGCTCCTCATCAATCAGGTCATTTAGATAAACTGCATATTTATCGCTGAGATCCTCCTCCACCGCTACAGCTTCAATATTGGGATTGTACTCCTTCGGTGAATAATCATTTGCCACAATGATATCGAATATGTTAACCCCAATATGATCCTCGATCACGCGCAAATGGTCTCCACAGCTAAACCCTTCCGTCTCGCCTGTCTGGGTAGCCACATTGCAGACAAATAGAATTGCCTGGATAACTTCTGGATAAACCGCTGGGTTTTTTGGACCAAGCATCACCTGTTTGATCTTCCCTTCCATCTCTGTGATCTTGCTCTCCCCCTCAACCCGAACGACCTCGCCGCTTTCGTCGTCTATAATATCTGCAATCAATTGTACATTCTCTAATGACGCAGGGAGCACTCGACCTGACACAGCCAAAACCCTTCCAGATTCTGCAACAGCCTGTTCGAAACTGCCGGTGATTTCTGCCATCGAGCTGATGAATAAATTGCCAAATGAATGTCCCTTCAATCCGCTCTCAGCATCTGTAAACCGATATTGAAAGAGCTGCGCAACCAGATCCTCGTCATCTGATAAAGCGGCCAAACAGTTGCGCACATCGCCAGGCGGCAGGATACCCAAACTTTCTCGCAACCTACCAGAAGATCCCCCATCGTCCGCGACTGTTACCACTGCGAAAATGTTGTGGGAAGCCGTTTTTAACCCTCGGAGCAGTGTGGAAAGACCATGTCCTCCACCAATTGCTACAATCTTGGGGCCATGCTTTTTGCTGTAGTGTTTTTCAAGCCGATCAACAATAGTATGTCCGGGTCGAAGGAAGGGACCTAGCAATGATCTGTTTAGCCCAATGATGCCCCAGATGATAATCACTACGCCAATAACCTCAAATACGATGGCCCTTACGAGCCTCGGCAAGAATCTAAGAGAAGCCCAGGATATCAGCGGCAGCCACCATGAGTCAGGAGTCTTGCGATAGAGATCAATCACAAAAACTGCCAGGCCTAAAGCTATTACAGTTGTGCCTAGCAGAATTGTGAAGATCCAGCGTTTTACTCCCAATCCCGGCTGCAGCCAGCGCAGCAATCCTTTGATTTTTTCTTTCAATTTTTCCATTCGCAAATATCCATTTCAGCGCTTGAATAATAGCAAGCCTGCTAAAATCCGTCAACATCGAACTGTCATAATTAATAAAGAAACAAGATAGACATTATGCGAGGAATTGCCACTCCAGCTAACTATGCTATACTGGGACTTATGGAATCAACCATCGCAATTGACATTGGGGCTTCGCGCATGCGCGCGGCTTCATATACATTCAACAGTACCGAACCGATCCTTTATAACCAGATATCCACTCGGTCTGAGGGCTTGGCAATCGAAGATCGGCTGGTCAATCTAATCGACTCTGTTTGGCCGGAGGATTACAAGGTTGATGCAATTGCGGCCGCTTGTCCTGGACCGATGGACCCGATCAACGGCATCATTATCTCCCCACCGAACATCCCGGAATGGAGATATTTCCCGCTTCAAGAATTTCTAACCAATAAATACGATTTACCCGTGGCATTGAATAATGACGCAAATTTAGCGGCCCTTGGAGAGTGGTCATTTGGAGCAGGCAAGGGCTTCAGCGATCTGATTTACCTGACCATCAGCACAGGGATTGGCGGCGGAATTATTCTTAACGATCGATTGTTTATGGGAGCTTCCGGTTTTGCGGGTGAAATCGGGCATATCACACTTTTGCATAACGGCCCTTTATGCTCCTGCGGCCAAACCGGTCATCTCGAGGCAATCGCCTCTGGTCCATCGATAGTTCGCTGGGTGAAATCAAAACTAGAAGACGAATCCCTGAAGGAGCACTTTCCCGATGGGGATCTGACCGCAAGACACATTTCCGATGCAGCCGAGGAAGGCAACCAGCTGGCAATGGCAGCCTATGAACGCGCTGGGAAATATATCGGTCTGGCAGTTGCTAATTTACTTCATATCTTTGATATACCCATCTTTATTATCGGGGGCGGCGTCTCCAAGGCCGGCGATTTACTGTTTTCCCCCATCCGCCAATCTGTTGAGGAATCCGTTATCTCCGATATATACCTGGAAGGTTTGAAAATTCTCCCCGCAGCGCTGGGTGATGACAGCGGGATCAAAGGAGCTCTGGTGTTGTCCAGAGAGATTGCGGACCAGAACAGCAATTGATCCGCTGCATTCGCTCTTTCTCATTCTGGGGGTGATCAAATGAAACTTGATAATTACCGCTGGCGTTTTCCTGAGCCTGTACCGCCAGAAGTCCGATCAAACTTAGATTCTTTTTCTCTTCCTTTTCAATCAATTCTTTTTCAGCGGGGATTGGAAACGGCTGAAGAAGCTTTGCAATTCCTGCTTCCTGAACAGCCGTCCTGGTCTGCTCAAACTGAGCTTCGTCACCTTAACAAAGCCTGCCAGGTTATTCAGAAAGCAATCAGCTCCGGCCAGCCGATCGGTGTATTTGGCGATTATGACGCTGACGGGATCACGGCTACCGCATTACTGACCCTTGCTCTGCGGGAGATCCATTCTTCGGTCATCCCGATGATACCCAGCCGCCTTGACGATGGCTACGGATTGAATAACAAAGCGCTTGAGGAATACGACCGACTTGGGGTGAGGTTGGTGATCACTGTTGATAACGGTATACGTGCCTTTGAAGAAGCCCAATATGCTGAAGAGCTAGGGATTGAGCTGATCATCACGGATCACCACAAGCCAGGACCTAAACTCCCAAAAGCTGCCGCCGTGATCGATCCCAAACTTCCGGACGATCCCTATCCGAATAAGCACCTCGCTGGCGTTGGTGTCGCTTATAAGTTGATTTGCAGCCTCGCAAAACTTTATCAGGCACTTGACCCGGAAGACTATCTCGACCTGGTAGCCGTCGGCACGATTGCCGATGTAGTACCTCTCCTCGGAGAGAATCGCTATCTCGTCAAACAGGGATTACGGCGACTAAACACAAGGCCTCGACAGTCAATCCACTCATTGATGGGCGCAGCCGGATTGTCTGGAAACACGATTACTTCATCTGATATCAGTTTCCAGATCGCTCCTCGCTTGAATGCATCCGGCCGGCTAGAAAATGAGGATCATCTGATTCCGCTTCAACTACTTCTGACTGATAATCCTGCAGAATGCGGCAGCTACGCTCAGATACTTGAAAACCATAACCATCAACGCCGATCACTCAGCAATGATCTTCAGGCGTTTATTGACCGCAAGTTTGAAAATCTTGATCCACTTCCGCCAATTCTAATTGCCCTTGATGACCAGGTAGACCTTGGCGTAGCAGGTATTGCTGCTGGCCATCTGTCCAGGAAGTACTATCTGCCAGCGATCGTTGGTAGAACAGGCATATCGACCACGACAGCTTCCTGTCGGAGCATCCCGGAATTTGATATGATTTCCGCCCTTGAGGAAATCTCAGATTTTTTCGATCAATATGGTGGACACAAACTGGCCGCTGGTTTCACGCTGGATAATGAAAATTTGTCCGCATTTCAGAAAGCCATAACTGAACTTGCGGGGAACCAGTTGGATCTGGCAAACCTGCAACCGGTACTGGATGTCGACGCCGTTGTGAGCTTTGCAGATTTGGATCGGAGATTATTCAAAGAAATTTCTAAGCTCGAACCTACCGGAGAAAAAAATCCTCAACCAGTTTTTGTCTCAAAAGGGCTGAAGG
>JARROG010000217.1:0-4260 GCA_037384185.1 Anaerolineales bacterium
TGGCGCTGATGGAGCGGCTGTGGCCCGCTTTTCAGGAGATCGATACCTCATCCGGCGCCTTGGGCACCACCGTCAACACCGCGCTTGCGGAGATCATTCCGATCCTGATCATCTTCAGCCTGATTTCCAACACCGGCGAGACCGTCACCCGCACAGTAATTCTCAATGAAGCCGGTCGGGTGGTAGAGACGACCCGGGACACTGCCGGTGGATTGGCCAGCGGTTTGGCCACCGCAACAGCCCTGATGATCATCTTCACCCAAACCTATCCGCGCTGGTGGTTTGATTTTTCCCGTGAACTGACCCGCTTCGGAGCCCGGGTGGGCGCATATTTCACGCTATTGACCGACCAGTATCCTTCTGTGGTGGATGCGCAGGCTGTCCACCTTGAAATCGACTATCCTGATGTGGAAAGCGATCTCAACCGCTGGATGCCGCTGATCAAGTGGCTCCTGGCCATCCCGCACTACATTGTCCTGGGCTTCCTGATGATCGGGGCCGTATTTGCAGTGGTGATCGCCTGGTTCGCGATCCTTTTCACCGGGAAATATCCCGAGGGTTTGTTCAATTATATGGTGGGGGTCTTCCGCTGGGGTCTGCGGGTCCAGGCTTATGCCTTCCTGCTGGTGACTGACCAGTATCCGCCCTTCAGCATGAAGTAAATCTTTCTAATGAAAAGGGACGAAATCCTTTTAAAGGATTTCGTCCCTTTTTTTCTTTTTTCTATTTCTTCGGCCCGATATCATCCTTGTAATCATCCCGTACCACAAGGATTCCCACGCTGCCGCCCCGGTTCCAAACCCAGCGGCTGATGACGATCAAGGTCAGGCTTAAGCCTCCCAGCGAGATCACCCAGCTGTTCGCCAGGGCCGTTGGTGCAGGCTGCCTCTCCGCTGAGAATGAAACGGACCAGGCCAGCGAGGCCTGCTCCCAGCAGGGTTAGAGATGTCCAGCGGCGCTGAATTTGCCGATCCTGGGGTTTAAAGATCACCAGGTACAATCCTCCCAGCAGCGGCAGCAAGATGATCAGCCAGACCAAATATTTGGCAGCAAACATACATACCTCCTTCGCCTCTATCTCCTGAGGCAGTCAGGGATCTATGATCCCATGATAGCACTGAATTTCAGCCTTTCGTTCGCTCCGGCCGCCGGACCAGGGTGTAAAGCAGCGCGCCCAGCCAGTGCAAGAGTAAAATGATCAGGATCCAGACGATTTTGTCATTATCGGCTGGAGATTCGTTCCTGGCACAATCCAGGATAGCCCAGATCCAAAAGATCGAACCGAAAACCCCGAAGACGATCAGGGCAGCGATAATTATCAATTCATACACGCCAATCATTTTCACCTCCAGGCAAATTGAGATGGATCTCTGTCCCTTCCTCAGAAACCAGTTTCAAATTGATGATATCATAGGGCCGCTCCCTGCTAATCAGGAGCAGCAGGTCGGCCATTTCTGCAGGAGAGGCGGCCGGCGCTTCATTCATCCACCAATCCATCAAACCCATATAGGCTGAGGACAGGTATGCCAGAGCGGCTTCTTGGATCATCTTTCCTTTTTGGTTTTGCGGGGGTGAACCCGATAGGAAGTCTTTGCAGCGGGTTAGCATTTCGTCTCTCCAGCGGTTTTTGAATTGCGGTGCTCCGTTTTTCCCCAGAACGGCCCGGTAAAATGGCCGCAATTTTTCCAGGCGCTGAAATTTTTCCATCAAAGATTCTCTGATCAGTCGGGGGGTTTCCATGCTGCCCCGCAATGCAGTCAGGGGCAGGGAGGCGGTCAATTCTTGCCAGAGATCCCCGAATCCGTTGGTTAACAGGTCGTCCTTGTTTTGGAAATGGAGATAAAAAGTGGTCCGGTTGAGTCCGGCGCGCTCGGTGATGTCCTTCACGGTGATATTCTCATATCCTTGGGTTTGAGCGAGATCGATCAGCGCTTTCTTGAGGGCGTTCCTCGTTCGGAGAACCCTGGGATCCAGGCTGGCCGGTTCTGATTGCATTGGGAATGATCCCTCCGAATGGAGTTGGGCTGGTTTGGCTATCCCACTATAACATCCCAGAAAAGATGTTCCAATAAGCCTGAGGCTGAGGTTGTAGTTTAGACAACACCTTGATCCCTGGTGTTGGATTGTAGGGTTATTGCTCATGTCTGCGTTAATTACAGAGGCGGTCTGCAAGTAATCTGAGGATTGACGAAGCTTCGCCTCGTTCCGGAACTTTATAGACACGTTTAACTCCTTTGTCGTCTAATCGACAGGGCCAGCTTGGCCCTGTTTGACAGTCAGTGCGGTTGGGTTTAATTTGTCAACATAAGTTGATATAAAGGAGGTAAACGATGAATGAAGAAATGATCGGAAAGAAGCTTAAGGGATATCGTCAGCGGATCGTGATCCTGCTGCTGGTTCTGCTGCTGAGCTTTTCCAGCCTGGCACCGGGTGGCCCAGTCGAGAACCGCGATTTTTCCCATCTGCCACGGTCGGTGTTCAACGGCTTCAACGCCTTTTTGATCACCCTGGGGCTGGTGGGTTTCCTGGTGGCATACTATGTCTGGCGGGGAAAAAGGTGGGCCTACTGGGTTGCAATCCTGGTGGGCTGGCTGTTTGTGATTGTGGTTGCTTCCGATCTGGGAAAGGTCTTTCCAGTATCACCGGATCCCACTGGATTCGCGCTGGGGATGATCATGATCGGAGATGCCATTCTGGCTTTTTACGTGATTCTGTTCTCACACAAAGCGCTGGGGCACATCTAGGATTAGGTATTCGATACTTGGTTTCTTTAAGAAACCAAGTATCGAAAGAAACTAAGCACTTTAAGAAACATGGAGAAATCATGAATACAAAAAAAGATTGGATATCACAGCATGAGCTGCTGATTTTCATCCTGGGAGCATACGCCCTGTCCTGGCTGGTAGAGTTCCCCCTGGCCCTGCAGTACCGGGGTGTTGTTCCCTGGGATCTGCCCTTTGCCCTGCATTACCTGGCATCGTTTGGTCCGCTGCTCTCGGCTGTGCTGGTGACCGGGATCAGCAGGGGCAAACCGGGGCTGCGAGCACTATGGCAGGACATGACCCGCTGGCGCATCAAGTGGGTTTGGTGGCTGGCGGCGCTTTCTCCGCTGGTGATGTATCTCTTGGCAGCGCTGATCCAGGCGATTTTGGGGATGCCGGTTACGTCGCTGGCTGAATTGGGTCAGGTGGATTTCCTGCCGGCCCTGGGACTGCTGGTCCTGCCGCTGTGGATCTTGACCTTTGGAATTGGGGAGGAGACAGGCTGGCGGGGATTCGCGCTTCCCCGTCTGCAGCAAGGCCGATCAGCCCTGCTGGCGACGGTGATGCTGTGGGGCGTGTGGGCATTCTGGCACCTGCCGCTGTTCTTCTATTCCTACCCGCTCTCCATCCTGCCGGGATTTGCGATTGGCCTGCTGGCCGGATCGATCATTTTCACCTGGCTCTATAACAGCACCGGCGGAAGTGTGCTGCTGACCGCCTGCTGGCACGGATTGTTCAATGTCACCACTGCCTGCATCCCCTGCAAGACTGGTTTTACGGCAGCTTTCATCAGCACTCTGGTGATGATTGGGGCTGTTGTGGTGGTCCTGGTATATAAGCCCGCGAAATTGTCTCGCTGTGAGAAGAGGTTGGTGGAGGGAGGGATCAAATCCTTTTAAAGGATTTGATCCCTTAAGAGCGGGAAGCGTCGGTTTCTCTGGTAAATAAAGGTCGGTATCCTTTCAGATAAAGATTTGCTAGCTGATCCGCCATTTCCTCCGGAGTGAGGGGCTGATCATTTTCCAGCCACCAGCTGGCGACACCTACAAATCCAGCGGAAAGATGCCTGAGAAGTAGTTCCTTCTCCAATGATATCTCTCCAGATTCCTCCTCCGATCCCTGGAGACGCCTGAGATTGCTGTGGTAAATATAATCTTCCATTGAGCGTACGAAGGACAGTATCCCATCTCGTTTCAGCACGGCCATGTAAAAAGATTCATGTTTCTGAAAGTGCTGAAAGTTTGCCAGGATGATGCTGTAGGATGCTTCCGGAGATAAATCGAAGATATACTGACTGTAGGATTGAACCAGTTCATCCCAGATCTGATAACTGGCATCTTGCAGCAGGTCGAGTTTATCGTCGAAATGCAGGTATAAGGTGACCCGGTTCAGGCCAGCCCTGTCCGTGATTTCCTTGATGGTGATATCGTGATAGGATTTTTCCTGGATGAGGGATAGGATGGCTTCCTTGAGCAGGTTCCGGGTGCGGATCACCCGG
>JARROG010000218.1:0-5115 GCA_037384185.1 Anaerolineales bacterium
CATATAAATCTCACAGACTTAGCCCTCTGGAAATTAAAACAACCCGCGGCTGAACGCGGGTTGTTTGTCTTGATTGCCTTACGGGAGATTATGCGTCGTGGGGATAGACTTCATCATACGGTTTTAAGTCAGGAGGTTCGTAATCCTCCAGGGAGATAATTTCGATGTTGCCCAAAACATTTTTATCGAAAAACCACTCCCGGCAGCCTTCGTAATGGCCGACATAAAATTTAATTCCGGCACCTTCCAGCTCTTTTTCAGCGTTATCCAGGTGCTTGCTTTCCTCGTCGTTCTGGCAAAAAAACCTGACCACAAACTCCATTTTGATTCTCCTTCAGGGTGAAAGTACCAATACTGCACTTTATTATAAACCGTTCAACGCCAAAATCTAATGATTATTGATGAAATTTTCCTGAATTCAGCGTTTCTGGGAGGCGATGCAATGGGCTGATGTCTGTGCTACAATCCAGTTCAATGTGGAATGGATTGTTGGGTTTCATAGCTTCCAGGAGTTAACCCTTGGCCTGGAATATGCCCAAGACTTTCATGAATAAGATGACCAAAACCCTGAAGATTTTCCGAAGACCCCGGCGCGAAGTTGAAGTCCTCTGAAGTGCCCAATCAATTATGCAATAAGGGATTTGATGGCCAACTCTGATAAAGTCACCCTTGCCCGCACTTTAGGTTTTTTTGATGCTACCATGATCGGCGTAGGGGCAATGATTGGCGCCGGTATATTCGTTCTGCTTACGCTGAATTAGCTTCTGCTATACCGGAGGCGGGCGGGGGGTATGCGTTTGCCAAGCAGGCTTTTCCAGGGATGATTGGTTTTCTTTCCGGCTGGATGTTGTGGTTTGCATATACGGTGGCCTGTGCTTTGTACGCGGTGGGATTTGGGGGATATTTTGTCGAATTGCTCTACAGCTATATCCCGGGCTTTTCAGACTTTCTGACTGACCTGCTTGGTCTGGGAGGAACCCCGTTATTAGTCGCTTCATTGATCAGCGTTTTTTTCATATCCTTGAATTATTTTGGGGCGAATGTCACCGGGAAAGCGGAAAATTTCCTGACCATGGCGAAAATCTCCATCCTGGGGCTGTTCTCAATATTCGGGGTGATATCGATTGTTCAGCGTCCTGCTTTGCTGGTAGCTAATTTCCAAGATTTTCTACCGCTTGGTTTGGGTGGCGTGCTGTCAGCTATGGGTTTGACTTTCATAGCTTTTGAAGGCTATGATCTGATAGCTACGGTCAGTGAGGAGATCAAAGATCCAAAAACCAATATCCCAAAAGCGACGTTTGTTTCCCTTGGAATCGCTATCGTCATCTACCTGTTGATTATCCTGATCAGTGTTGGAGCAGTAAACCCCTCGAGTTTCAGCGAAGTTTTCAATAAACTCCCCTCTGAGACCGGCGTTCTGGGCGCACACATCCTGGACCCTGGTGATCCCCGGATCAATACGTCCTGGGAAATACTGGGATTGTATAAAGAAACGGGGATCGTCCGAGCTGCAGAAAATTTTATGCCGGCTTTTGGGGTCTTCCTGATTGTCTTCGGCGGATTATTGTCGACAATGTCAGCTTTGAATGCGACCTCTTCCCGGGTGGCTTTTTCGATGGGCAGGGAGAAAATGCTCCCTGATGCCCTTTCCCGCATCCACCCTCAGCGACGGACTCCCTATGTGGCTGTGCTGGCTACCGGTCTTATCATTGTGGTTATGACCGCGACTCTTCCAGTCGAAGTGGTTGGGTCCGCTGCGAGTGTGCTGTTCTTGCTGTCATTTGCACTGGTTAATGGCGCTTTAATTATCCTCAGGAGGAGCGGAAGAGTTGCCTCTAGCGGTTTTCAGGTACCGTTCTTCCCCTGGTTGTCGATCCTGGGAATCGTCATCAATCTCGGATTGGCAGTTTATCAGTTTACATTTCAGCCTCGAGCCTGGACAGTCAGCTTGATCTGGATTGTGCTGGGGGTTGGGATTTATTTTGGTTATGCCAGAAACCGGGTCAGCGCCCGGGAGGAAGCTCCGGTATTACTGGAAGAGCGGATCACTCAAAAAGATTTTACTGTAATGGTGCCGGTCAACAATCCCAAGCAGGCTCGATTGTTAGGCTTGCTCGGCAGTATCCTGGCGGAGTCTGAGGACGGAGAAGTGCTTGCTTTGAATGTGATTCAGGTTCCAAGCCAGCTTTCACTTACTGAGGGAAGACGGTATCTTTCCCGGGGAAGAGCTTTGTTGGACCAGGTGATCGACGTCGGTAAGGAACGCCACGTACCTGTTCACACACTCCTGCGATTAGGCAGAAATGTCAGCAAGGTGATCCAGATGACGGTAGCGGAGCAGGATGTCAATTTGATGCTGCTGGGATGGCCGGGTTACAGCTACTCAGATGAGATCACGTATAACTCTGTGATCGATATCATTGGTATCCGACCGCCTTGCGACCTGGCAGTGGTGCGCTTCCGGGAGCGCAAACCACCGGAGAAGATTCTGGTGGCAACGAAAGGAGGTATCCATGCTCCTCTGGCTCTGGAGTTGGCTAGCCGCCAGGCTGAGATTTATCAGCTGAACACCGGGAGGCAGTCTCAAATCACCATCCTGACCGTTCTCGGCGCGGATGCCTCGGATAGGGAGATTCAGAGCACTAAGGGGAGGCTGGAGCGCCTGGCGCAGGATTTCCAGGGTGATATCAGGATCAAGGTCATACCGGGCGAGGACGAATTCAGCGCTATCATGCAGGAATCCAATGCCAGCGACTTGGTGATCGTCCATGCGCCTACTTCTGGATTGCTTGAACAGCGTTTGTTTGGGAGCATTCCCCAGCGCTTGGCCCGAGATTGCCAGCAAACTGTGATAATGGTCAAGAGCCACAACCCTGTGGGCTCCTGGCTGCTGCGCTGGTTGGGAATTCGCAAGGATACAACTTAACAATTATCACTCCGCTGGGGGAATTCGACAGGGTAGTGAGCTATTTGGAGTAATCGTTGTGATGTTGAACTAATATTTCCCTGGATCACTACTCGAAAATTATCTAAGACCCATCAATTTTACCTGCACTCTCTAATTTCCTTTGGGCAGGATAGAACTGTCAATTGCGGATTGATGATGAGCGTCCTGATTAAGTTCCCTCAGGAGGCGCGGAAGATAAACTGTGATTGCCAGATATATGCTCAATGCTCCGATGGCTATCCAGGCTTCGATTGCATATAAACGTCTTTTGAGAATAATTTCGATCGGCGTCTCGACAGCTTTGCGCAGCAGGGGCCATTTACCGCCGCCGATGACAAAAAATACCATAATCACGCTGTAGATGATTTCCACAAGAAAATTGGTGATGATCAGATAATTGATCACCCGCCAGGTCCATTTCTTCATTCTCCCTCCCTTGATTTTGGACTGATTATACTCCAGGCTCTTTTGTCACCATTCTCGGGAGATATCTTTCCCCGCGTGTTCAATATGGATTAGAATTAGGCAGATATCCGTGGCCCTTATTTTCAATGTGGAGCTTATTTCGATCTATGGTTTTGTTACTGGAATCAGTGACAACTACAAATTATTTGTACACGCGTTTTCCAACCATGCTAAATCCGCGTTGTATAGATAAAAATTACCACCAAACATTTCTCGTTGGAGGGAAGGCTTGAAATCGTTGAAATTCATTTATAAGTTTGTTCCAAAATATAAAGGAATCTTGATCGTCACAGTGATCAGTATGCTGCTGCTGGTAGGTATTCAGCTGCTGGCACCCTGGATTGTCCGAACAATGATCGCCGCCGTAACAGACCCTGGTATCAACCCCACAGATTTTGGAAAGATCACCAGATTGGCACTGCTGGCTCTTGGGGTGTACTTAGCTCGTGGTGTATTCCAGTTCTTGCGCAGCTATCTGGCTCATGTCGCAGGTTGGAGCGTAGTGGCGGATGTACGTACAAAGGTTTATGAGCACTTGCAGCGACTATCACTGCAGTTCTACGAGGAGAAGCGCACAGGACAATTGATGTCGCGCGTTGTAAACGACACAGATCTGATTGAGCACTTGATTGCCCATGCGATCCCCGATGTTATCGCTAATACTTTACTGCTGATTGGCGTGATTGCCGTATTGGCTAGCGTGAATTGGCAGCTTGCCCTCTTGAGTATGGTTCCGGTTCCCCTGATTGTTCTCGCCATGCAAGGGTTCACAAAGTATGTGCGCCCTGCATTTCGAGCCAGGCAGGCTGAGCTGGGCCAGCTGAATGCTGCGTTAAATGACAATCTTTCTGGAGTTCGAGAAATCAAAGTCTTTGCCAGAGAGCAAAGCCAAGCCGAGCGGGTTCAAGTCCACATTATGCGCTACAGGGATTCGATGCTGAAAGCTTTACGATTGATGGCAACTTTTCATCCGTTGATCGCTTTTGCTTCCTCGCTTGGTACAATCATCCTGATTTATTTCGGTGGGCGCTTTGTGCTAGGTCAAACCCTGGATATTGCTGATCTTGTGGCTTTTTTCTTATATCTTGAACTGCTCTACCAACCAGTTCAGGAATTGAGCAGGGTCTGGGAAAGTGTTCAGCAAGCATTGGCAGGCGCTGAGCGGGTTGCTGAGTTACTGGATGAAGCCCCGCAGATTGTAGAGAAACCACAAGCCCTCACACTTGGTAAAAGGGCGAAGGGAGCAATTGAGCTCAAGAATGTAGGGTTCCACTACCGGGCTGGAGAAACGGTTCTCAAGGATATCAATTTATCCATCCCTGCAGGGAGCGTGGTTGCCTTGGTGGGACCAACAGGTGTCGGAAAGACAACACTTGCCAACCTAATACCCAGGCGTTATGACGTATGCCAGGGGTCGATTTCCATCGATGGGCTGGACATCAGAGATTTGAAATTGAAAAGCATTAGAGATCAAATCAGTATTGTTCTCCAGGATGTTTTTCTTTTCCACGGCACGGTCAGGGAGAACATCTTGTTTGGCCGTGAAGAGGCTGTTGAGGAAGAAATGATCAGGGCTGCCCGAATTGCAAATGCCCATGAGTTCATCTCTCTGCTGCCTGAGGGATACGATACGTTGATAGGCGAGCGAGGTGTCAAGCTTTCTGGGGGACAAAAGCAGCGCCTGGCAATTGCCAGGGCAGTTT
>JARROG010000219.1:0-6343 GCA_037384185.1 Anaerolineales bacterium
TCGGCCGCGAACTGGCCCTGGATATCATCCGTGAAGGGGATGCGGTTGAAGACATCCTGATCTCCACCGGTGAGGTCTGCCCGGGTTGCTGAAGGGGACAGCATGGGGAGTCTGGCCGCGTTGTAGATAGGAATGGCAGCGGCTGTTGAGCCTGAGAATGTGTGACCAGCGATAGCCACTACATCAGGATCAGAAACGTACAGGTTCGCCACGGAGGCTCCACCCTCACCGCTTCCCTGGGTATCTTCCACCAGGAGCTCGAAATCAAAACCGTCAACTCCACCGGCCTCATTGGCATCTTCAACAGCGAGCATTCCTGCGTTAGAGATGTCAATGCCAAAGGCAGAGTAGTCGCCGGCCATGGGTCCAGCATAACCGATCTTCACGGTGTCGCCGGGTTGGAAAACAGCGCAGACTGTCTCATCAGGGTTTTCTGCACATACCTCAGGAGCAGACGCTCCGCCGCCGCAAGAAGCCAATACCAGGCTTAGCGCGAGCAAGGCACTCAATATAAAAAATCGCTTAGACATACTTGTTTCCTCCTTAGGGAAATTTTCTCTTTACATTAATATTCAATTGCATTGTAATATTTTTCCAAACCACCTCCTTTCAATTTAATGAAGGTCTTTCCTGCCGGTATTCAGTAGTTTTATTGATCAATGCCAGATTGAGAACTGGGTTAAACCAAATAAAAAAACAAGAAATAAACAGGACGCCCCTTCCATCTATTAAGGGAGAATTCCTGAGGTTATTTTAGGATAATATGCTACTAATAAGTTGTTGACAACAACATGTGTTGGATATTCAGTAATGATTTTGGGATTGTGATGACAGGAACAGTATCACTTGATTGTGGAGTATAACATAATTCAAGCATATATCAAGGAATAGAAATCGAAAATCTCCTGTCGTACCATTGGTTTTCCCAATAATTGGACATCAGTATTCCCTTGGGATTTGTTTACGACGGCCGCTGCAGGCCGCTGGCAGGTAGGGTAAAACCCCCATCGGCCAGGATCGTCTGCCCCCGGATCATGCTGGCAGCTGGGGAACACAAGAAGGCAACAATCCCTGCCACATCCTCAGGAGTGACAATCCTGCCTGCCGGGGTCATTTCAGCGATCTCACCCAGGAGGTCCTCATCCTGCATGGTATTGAAATGCTGAAGAGCCTCTGTAGCAACAATACCTGGAGATACTCCATTGACGATGATACCCAGATTGGCGAATTCAACAGCCATATAGCGGGTGAGCGATTCGATAGCCGCTTTGCTAGCCCCCACGACAGCGTATTCCGGTAAGACCCGGAAAGAGCCAGGGCTGGAGATACTGACGATCCACCCCCCGCCTCTCTTTACCATCAGCGGCACCGCTTTCTGGGCCAGGAACAAGTACGCTCTGGCATTGATATCCATGGTCCAGTTCCAGCCTTTTGGGCGCTGCTCGAGGATGGGCCGGTTGTATCCTGAACCAGCATTACTGATCAAGAAATCCAATCCCCCAAATCGTTTCTCAGTCTCGGTGATCAAACGATCAATGTCCTCCAGATCGCCCACGTTTGCTTTCACCACCAGTGCCTCAACGCCCAGACTTGAAATTTCCCGGGCAGTGTCTTCTGCAGGTTCACGGTTGCGGAAATAATTGACAACAACGTGGACCCCCAGATTGGCAAAATGGATAGCGATCGCCCGTCCAATACCACGTCCCGATCCGGTGACCAAGGCAACTTTGTCTTGAAAAAAGGATTTTGTCATTTAGATCTCCTCGATACAAATTATTCTAACAAGTCTAATCACAAATTTCCAGGACCAGCGAACTCCTTGAGCGATGATCAGGAGATTGGCATTGGGCAGCTGCGATGATTTCGTTGTCTATGTTATCTGCCACACCACTGATCCTACCCTATCAACATTCTCTATGATCGTTCATCAATATCATTGATAGCTCCGGTGATTAATTGTACTTATCCGCTGACTTCCTAGGTTCTATACTTGGCTCAGTGCCTAGTTAAGCAATCTGTTAATCAATTGAGTATTTATGAATTCCACAGAAATCTCTTTAGCAGAGGAACAAGCAGAATTCTGTTCTATCCTTGGAAATTCACACAGGATCCGCATCCTCTGGTCATTGAGTGAAAAGGAACTCACTGTCAGCGAAATTGCTGAAGCAATCCAGTCATCACTTCAGAATACATCCCAACACCTTCGTTTGATGAAAAACAAGGGAGTGCTTCAATCCAGAAGGGATGGGAGGGAAATTTACTACTGCATTGCTGATTCGGAATTTACCAGGTTTTGTCCTGTTGTATCCAAGAAACACCCATAAATCAATCAAAAGCATAAGGAGATAGACATGTCACCCGAAGAATTGGTAAATTTGCAAGTTGCAGAAACCGTTGACGCCAGAGCAATGGCCTGCCCCGGTCCGCTCCTTGAAGCAAAAAAGAGCATTGGCAAAGTAAAAGTTGATGAAATACTGGAACTTTGGGCCGGTGATCCCAACACCAAGGCTGATATGCCTCGCTGGTGTGAAAAGGTGGGACACGAATATCTGGGCGATATGCCAGCAGATGGTTACGAACGGCTGTTTATCCGTCGGAAAAAATAGCTCCAAGATGTGATAAAGGTATCCCGCAACGATTAAGATCTTGCGGGATACTGCCTGCCTAAGGATTAACCATGGAAAATTGTCCTGATCTCGAAAAACCAAAAATCCTGATCCTCGCCACGTTATCAGGCGGATATGCTGGCGCTGATGCTGTCGGACAGCTGCACGCTGATTATCCCAACAACACCTATGTCCTTCCGGTCATTTGTCCCAGTATGTTTAGCGAGGATTTTTACCTGCGTATTTTTAATGTACAGCGGGACTGATAGCCCGTATAAGGGCGGCCCGGAACGAGCGGCGGAATTGATCAACAAGGCCTATCCGCTCATGAAGGAAGCAGGAATCGACACCAGGCGCTTGAAGCTGGCTGCCATATGCACGGTTTGCACCAAACCTTTCTTGAAAGAAGTCAGCGCGATGGAAACCCTGCTAGAGGAAATTGGTTTTGTGAAGGATGAAATGGCAAAGGCTTCCCTCCCAGCTTGAACGGATCAAACTACAGGATAAGTGATTATCACCACTCCATCAAATTACCAAGAGGAGAAACACCCTTGAGAAAAATCAAAGTCGATGCACTCGTAGTGGGCGGCGGAATTGCCGGAATGCAGGCTTCCCTGGATTTAGCAGACCAGGGCTACCGGGTTGCGTTAGTTGAAAAAGAGGCCAGCATAGGTGGGAAAATGATTGCCCTCAGCAAAGTCTTTCCCACCCTGGACTGCTGCAGCTGCATCACCACGCCTAAAATGTCCGCCGTTGCCCACCACCCCAACATTCAACTGCTGACCTATCACGAAGTCCAGTCCCTAGCAAAAATCGATGGGCATTATCAAGCCGAAGTACTCAAAAAACCTCGTTATCTGAATGAGGATGATTGCACCGGGTGCCGACAGTGTGAATACGCCTGCCCGATTGCGCTGCCCAGCACTTTTGACCTTGATTACGGAGCCACCAAAGCGGTCAGGGTGCCATTTTCGACCGCTGTCCCCCAGGTTGCAGTGCTGGATATTGAAAACTGCATCCTCTGCGGAAAATGCGCCAATGCTTGCCCGGTGGATTGTATTGATTTTACGCAGCAGCCTGAGATAATCCAGATCCAGTCAGAGGCAATAGTCTTAGCCACCGGATTCGAGACCACTTCCCGGTTTGCTAAAAAAGAATACGGAGCAGCTGAGAATCAGAATGTCATAAACGCCATGTTCATGGAAAGACTGCTGGCTCCGACCGGTCCTTACGGGCGGGTGATCAGGCCGGGTGACGGCAAAGAGCCCGATTCAATCGCTTATATTCAATGTGCCGGTTCTCGGGATGCGACCCTCGATGTGGAGTACTGCTCCCGGGTATGCTGCATGTATGCCATCAAACAAGCAATGCTGCTGGCTGGATCTCTCCCTCTGGCGGATATAACCATCTACTACATGGATATCCGCACATTTGGGAAAGGCTATGAGCAGTTCTATCAAAACGCCCAAGCGATGGGCATCCAGTTCGTGAATGGAAAAGTCGCCTCCATCCAAGAGGATGAAAACCACAATCCTGTCCTACGCGTTGAGTTGATCGATGAAGGCTCTCAGGTTGTGGAAAGGACGCATGATCTGGCAGTGCTGTCTGTCGGCATGCTTCCCCATTATGATCCGGAAGCGATCTTCCAGGTCTCTCTGGGGGATGACGGGTTCGTGGATACCCCCTACTTTAACGCCTATCCCTGTATTACCGGCCGCGAGGGGATCTTCGTTGCCGGCACCTCAGCTGGCCCGATGGATATCGTTGACAGCATTGTCATGTCTGGGTCGGCAGCTGCTGAGGCAGCCGCCTATATCGAAGAGACTCGGAAAGCTCCAACGCAGCTAACGAAAAGTGAGGATGTTTATGCCTGAAAAAGACAACGGTGAGATCCGAATTGGTGTTTATACCTGCTACTGCGGTGGCAACATAAGTGACGTGGTCAACTGCGAAAAGGTCTCCGAGGAGCTGGCGAAATTTCCCAATGTGGTGGTATCGCGGACCAATATGGCGATGTGTTCTGATATGGGCCAGTCTATGATTGAAGAGGACATCAAGGAGAAAGGCGTAAACCGGGTGGTCATTGGTGCCTGCGCCCCTTCCCTCCATGAACAGACCTTCCGAAACGCAGTCACCAGAGCCGGCTTGAACCCTTATTTGTACTACCATGTCGGGCTGCGGGAACAGGACAGCTGGGTGCATAAAAGCGACTGCGAGGGAGCCACCTTCAAAGCAATCCGTTTGATGGCCACCGGCCTGGCAAAAGCCAGATTGCTGGACCCGTTGGCACCCATCCAGCTGACAGCTGAAAAGCACGCCCTGGTGATTGGCGGGGGTATTGCCGGTTTGAAATCCGCCCTGGATATCGCTAAGCGTGGGCTGAGGGTAACATTGATCGAAAAATCACCCTTCCTGGGTGGCAGAGTTGCCCAGCTGAACACGCTCTTTCCGACCAACGAGAATGCTCGTGAGACCCTGCACGAGATGATCAATCAAGTAGCTGCACATCCCAATATCACCATCTACACCCAAACGGAAGTGTCCGATCTCACAGGATATGTCGGCGACTACCAGGTAGTTCTCCGACAGAATTCCCGCGGTGTGGATGATCTGAACGGAGAGGCCGTGATGGCAGCGTGTCAGCAGACCATCCCGGATGATTTCAATTACCAACTGACCGAGAGGAAAGTCGTTTATCGAGCCTACCCTGGATGCTTTCCAAATACCCCGGCAGTGGACTGGGAACATTATGACGGGTCCCCAATTTCAGTCAATGGGGAAGAGATTGTGCTCAAGAATGATCCTGCCGAGATCCCTATCCATGTCGGTGCAATCGTGGTTGCTACAGGCTTCAATCCCTATCAACCTCGCGAGGGAGAATATGGATACGGACAGCTTTCTGAAGTAGTAACCTTACCAACCCTGATCCGTTATCTTGCCTTACTGGAAGACGGCCAGGCTCTGGTCTGGAATGGCCGACCGGTGCGGGACATTGCCATGGTGCACTGCGTTGGCAGCCGTGAGCTTGAAGGAGTACAGGAGCCCCAACCCGACGGCAATGTCAATAATTATTGCTCCAGGGTATGCTGCACAGCCAATCTGCATATGGTCAACACCCTCAAAGAACGATTTCCCGATCTTAACATTTATGACCTCTATGAGGATATTCGGACCTACGGCCGCGGCCATGAAGTCTACTATCAGGAAGCACTTGAAAACATGGTGCGTTTTCTGCGCTTCCATGGAGATGACCGCCCCGTTGTCAAGAAAACTGAGCCGGGAGATACGCATCCAGTTGTGGTTGAAATCAGAGACCAGCTTACCCGGGGAAAAGAGCTGGAAATCGCCGCGGACCTGGTTGTGTTGGCTGTGGGGATCATGCCCAGGGATATTGAAGCCTTGATCAAGAAACTCAAAATCGTCCGGGGAAGCGATCGCTTCCTGGCTGAGGTCCATCCCAAGCTGCGGCCGGTCGAAACCGCTGTCCCTGGTGTTATTCTGGCAGGCACAGCTCAGGGACCAATGACGGTGCAGGAAAGCTGCGCAGCTGCCTCAGCGGCAGCAGCCAAAGTATCTGTTCTGCTCAGTCAAGGCCAAGTGGAGTTAGAACCTTTTGTTGCCCAGGTGGATCTGGAAAAATGCACCGGCAGCGGAGAATGCGTCAAAGTCTGCGCCTATGATGGTGCCATTTCACTCCAGAACCTGGAAATCGAAGGCAGCACGGTCAGGCGTGCGGT
>JARROG010000220.1:0-4629 GCA_037384185.1 Anaerolineales bacterium
CAGCAGAAGGGCCAAAACCAGGAATATTGATACTAAAAATTGGATCTTTTTCATACTCTTCTCCTGTGTTACTAATTGGATTGATTTGAATACCACACTCAATTCTTTTTGGGGGTATCACCTCCTAATGGTGATCTATTCCTCTCTCTCAAATATTTTCGTTAAAGCAGACGGGGGCCGCACCCTGGAAACAGCCAGGACCAGCACCAGGATTGTTAATATATAGGGCATCATCACCGCGATATCCGACGGAATTGGGATTCCTAATACCTGCACCCAGAGCTGAAGTGAGTTGACCAGACTGAATAGCAAAGCCCCGCCCAGTACACCCCAGGGCCTCCAGGCACCAAAATAAACCAGGGCGACAGCAATAAAACCCAGACCACTGGTCAAATTCTGCTGGAAGACGTTCAGCAACGCGATTGACAGGGATGCTCCTGCCACACCAGACAGTACCCCCCCGAGGATAACAGTAAAATAACGAACCCGGATCACACTGACTCCCAGAGAATCAGCGGCCTCAGGATTCTCTCCCACAGCCTTGATCTTGAGCCCCAGGGTTGTCTTATTCAGCAAAAACCAGGCCAGTGGGACCAGGGCAAAAGCGATATAAACCAGAACATTCTGACGGAAGAAGATCTCACCGATCACCGGAATGTCGCTCAATATGGGTATGTGGACTTTCGGAAACCCTTTGACTGTCTCTACCGTGCCCAGCATTTTCTGAAAGAGCAAATCGCTCAAGCCCAAGCCGAACAGGTAGAAACCGATTCCGCTTATCCCCTGCTCTGCCTGCAGGTTAATGGTGACAAATGCCATTGCCAGTCCCATCAATCCCCCTACTACAATTGCAGCCAGCACTCCCAACCAAAGGTTTTCAGTTGTCAAAGCAACATAAAAGGCAGCAAATGCGCCAAGAAGCATCTGCCCCTCAACACCCAGATTAAGCACACCGCTGCGCTGTGAAAATGTCTCACCGATCCCAGCATAGAGATAAGGAGTCGCCAACCGAATGCCAGACGCCAGAATACCTACCAATACAGTCATTGAAAAGAGGTCAGATATCATGCCAGCACCTCCGGTTCATTATCTGGATCTGGTGGGAAGTCTTCGTCACTGCCTTCTACTTCAGCAGTGGCGATTGCCAGGCGTTTTTTCTGTCTGCGGCGGCGCCAAATTTCACTGCTGACCACGAAAACCACTACCAGGCCATTTAGCGCTGTGATCAGCGCGGATGGGACCTGAACGACCCGCTGCATCTTATTTGCGCCTACCAGCAGCGCTCCAAACAAGATCGAAGCCGGGATGGTTCCGATAGGGTGCAGCTGCCCAAAAAGGGCGGCTACAATGCCGTTGAACCCAGCACTCCCGGTGAATCCTGAGGCTGACCCGTCAGTTATCATCCTGTAATTTACGCCATATACCTGCATAACACCTGCCAAGCCGGCAAATGCTCCGCTTAAAACTAATGCCAATACGACATATCTCTTGACCTTGATCCCTGCATAACGGGAAGCATCAGGATTCTGGCCTACAGCGCGAATCCGATATCCCCAGGTTGTCCTCCACAGCAGGATGTATACCAGCACCGCCAAAACGACAGCAATCAGCGCACCAAGATGCAGGCGGGTGGGAACCCAGCGAGGTAAGCGAAAGGTCTCTAGCAGTCTGGCAGTCTGGGGTATCTTGGATGCCAGTTCTGCCTGGGAAGGATCGATCATGGGTCCGCGGAGCATGAAGTTCATCAACTGAACTGCGATGGCGTTCATCATCACCGTACTGAGAATCTCATTGACATTGAAATATGCTTTCAAGACTCCTGGGATTCCCCCCCACAGAGCTCCGCCGATAAATCCAACCAGCAGCGCGATAGGGATAACTGCCCATCCAGGCCAGTCCACCAGTGTCAACCCTACCACTGTTCCTGCGAGTGCCCCAACGATCATCTGGCCTACACCACCAATGTTGATCACATCTCCGCGGAAGGAAATACAGATCCCCAGGCCAACCAGAAGAAGGGGAGTCGCTTTCACTAGGGTCTCTGCCAAAGCATTTTGACTTCCGAAGGCTCCTTCCCACATGGCTCGATAGGCTTCGATCGGATTCACTTTCAAAAGCAAAAGCATGACTGCCCCAACCAGCAGAGCTGCTATTGTGGCCAAAATTGGCAGGGCGGTATCAATCAGCTTTGCGAACCATCTTTCCGAATTATGATTGCTCATAGATTGCTGCCTTTCTTATTAATTCTCTTTAATAATAAACTCACTTATCCAATCCCAGCACTTTTTCAGGTGTGATCGGCAGGTCATAGATTCGCACCTGGAGGGCATCATAAAGCGCATTGGCCACAGCAGGTGCGGTAGGCACCAGCGGGATCTCTCCAATCCCCTTTGCCCCATAAGGGCCGCTGGCTTCGGGAACTTCCAGGATCACGCTGCGGTAATTTTCCGGGAGGTCTACTGCAGTTGGCAGCAGATACTCCGTGAAGCTGTCAACCCAGGCATCCCCTTTGAGGGCCATGGATTCATACAGTGCATAACCTAACCCGGTCGCCACTCCACCTTCGATCTGTCCTTCCACCCCCGCACGATTGATCACTTTTCCAACGTCGTGGATCGAAGCAAAATGAGTCACTACGACAGTTCCCAGGTCAGGATCCACTTCCACCCGGGCGATTTGCGCCCCAAAACAATACAATACATGGGGCATGCCGATCGGCAGGTGCTGAGGGGTTGTTTCCTCCGGATAGGGAAAGCTAAATGTGCTCTCAGCAGTCAGCGAGATAGATTCCTCTGCCAACCGGCTGATAAACTCGACAGCCGGCACTTCAACCCCATCCGGTTTGATCACCATTCCAGCTCTGTATTCAAGCTGGTCCGGTGGTTGATCAAGAAGCCTGCCAGCCTCGATCAATAATGATTGGATCAGGCTGGACGATGCATCCAGCAGAGCATTGCCTGCCATATAAGTCATTCTAGAAGCACAGGTGACATTCCCATTGGGGGTCTCCAAGGTATCGAGCGGGAGACAGTGGACGCGATCATAGGGAATACCCAGCGCTTCTGCGGTGATCTGCTCAGCAGCTGCCGCCAGACCCTGGCCCAAGTCCGGAGCCCCAAGGTAGATCAGTACACTGCCGTCCGGAGCCCATTCCAGACGGTGGCTGGAATCATCAGGGACATTGGCTCCCAGTCCCATTGATTGGGCTGCCAGGGCAATGCCCACGCCAGACAGCTTGCCAGGCGTGGTCTCTGCTGCCCTGAATTCATTCATGATCTCCCGGCCCTTCTGCAAACATTCCGGAAGGGCAAGCGCCGATTCATTCATCACTACTTTTGTGTACAGCTGATCCCCAGGTTGAAGGATATTTTTCTCCCGGATCTCGATTGGGTCCATTCCAATCTGCTCAGCTAAAATATCAAGCGTGCTTTCGACTGCAAAATGGGACTGTGGGCTGCCAAATCCACGCATGGCTCCAGAAAGTGTATCCTGTCATGGTCTCTGTTGTAATCATCGCTACTGCAGGACCATATGAGGCATAGGCGCCGGTGTCGAGGTAGGCTTCTGCCTGTAAAGCGGTCAAGGTGCCGTCCTTCCTGGCTCCTAATTTATAGTGGATCTGGGCCGGATGCCTTTTCGGATGAGCTAGAAAAGACTCCCGGCGGTTGTTAACAAGCTTCACCGCTCCCCGTATTTTCCAGGCTCCCAGGGCTGCCAGGATGGAAAGACTGGAATCCTCTTTTCCACCAAATGCCCCACCGATCACGGCACTTTTCACCCTCACCTGTTCAACAGGCATATCCAGAGCCGCTGCGATCACCGCCTGATCCGTGAACGGATGCTGAGAGCTGACCCAGACAGTGATGGTGCCGTCTTCCTCCCAAACAGCCAGAGAAGTTTCTGGCTCCATATAACCCGGAGAGATGCGCGGGAGAGTATAGGTGCCTTCCACAACCACATCAGCTTCTTTGAAACCAACAGTGATATCTCCATCTCCCACGTGAAGCTCAGAGGCAATATTTCCTTCGGCATGCAGCTGTGGAGCATCAGGCTGAACAGCTTCAACAGGGTCAAAAACAGCTTCCATTTCCTGATAGGAAACCCTGATCCGTTCCCGGGCTTTTTCTGCTGCTACCTTAGTACTGGCGATCACCAAAGCTACGGGTTCACCCAGATGGCGGACGACATCGCTGGCAAGACTGGGTTGATCCTGCATCAATGGGCCAAATACTTTTTCCCCGGGAATATCGTCATGTATGGTAACGCCGCTTTCCTCGGCCAACACCTCATAGAGGTCCAAGATGTGCTGGACCATCTCTTGGACACTGACAGCTACCCGATCCAGACGCATGGCCCCCGTCTCTGCCTCGGCCACATCCATGAGGGTGTTGAGCATGGTCAACACCCGCTCGGATTCCTCCATGCAGTCGGCGAGGGCTTCCCTGCACACTTCGGGCTTCCCTTGCTCCTGTATGGCCAGTTCCGCCGTCCCCCTGAGACGCGTCATGGGGGTGCGAAGATCGTGCGCCACATTGTCCAGCGAATGCCGCATCCCGTCGATGAGGCGGTAGATATTGTCGAGCATTTCGTTGAACAGTTTGGCCAGTTCGTCCAACTCGTCGTCGGTCA